>NZ_DAINNK010000003.1:31218-124392 GCF_036735925.1 Povalibacter sp. | reverse complement strand
ACGTAGGGTCGGTTCATTCATCCGGTCCGGTGACTACCAATGCGCGCCCTTCATCGCCCTGCCCTCGTGTGTCTGCTCGGCCTGCTGATCGTCTGCCAGGTGCAGGCGGCAGCACCTGCCGATCCGCTGCCGTCGTGGAATGCGGGGCCGTCGAAGCAGGCCATCGTGAAGTTCGTGACCGAAACGACCCGCGCGGGCTCGCCCACCTTCATCGCGCCCGAAGAACGCATCGCGGTATTCGACAACGACGGCACGCTGTGGTCGGAGCAGCCGCTGTATTTCCAGGTCTTCTTCGTGCTGGACCGGATCAAGGCGATGGCCCCGCAGCATCCCGAGTGGAAGGACAAACAGCCGTTCAAGGGCGTGATCGAGGGCGACACGAAAGCCGTAATGGCGTCCGGCGAGAAAGGTCTGCTCGAACTGCTGGCGACGACCCACACCGGCATGACCACTGACGAATTCAGCAGGATCGTTTCGGACTGGGTCAACACCGCCAGACATCCGCGCACCCAGCGCCGCTACGACGAAATGGTGTACCAGCCCATGCTGGAACTGCTCGCCTATGTGCGCGCCAACGGCTTCAAGACCTACATCGTCTCGGGCGGCGGCGTCGAGTTCATGCGGCCGTGGGCGTCGAAGGTGTACGGCATTCCGCCCGAACAGATCATCGGCTCGGCAGGGAAAGTGAAGTACGAGGTCCGCGACGGCAAACCGGTGCTGGTCAAGCTCGCCGAGGTCGACTTCATCGACGACAAGGAAGGCAAGCCCGCCAACATCAACAAGATCATCGGCCGCGTTCCTGTCTTTGCCTTCGGCAATTCCGATGGCGACAAGCAGATGCTCGAGTGGACTGCCGCCGGTGCCGGTGCGCGCTTCGCAGGCATCGTTCATCACACCGACGAGAAGCGCGAATGGGCCTACGACCGCAAGTCGCACATCGGCACGCTCGACAAGGCGTGGGACGAGGCGACGCAGAAAGGCTGGACGGTGGTGGACATGAAGAAGGAATGGAAGGTGATTTATCCGTGGGAGAAGAAGTGAGGCACCATCCTTCTTCCTGTAGGTCAGGCTTCAGCCTGACTCTTTCTGAGGCCGGCTGAAGCCGGCCTCACAGAAGAAGTCAGTGCCATGACCTCCCGCTCCGACATCGACCGCCTGCAGAAGCTGGTCGAGGCTTCGATCCTCGGCCAGCAGGAACTGATCCGCAGCATGATCATCGGCCTGCTCGCCGATGGACACCTGCTGCTCGAATCATTGCCGGGTCTCGCCAAGACGCGCGCCGTGAAGAGTCTGGCGAAAAGCCTGACGGCCGACATGCGCCGCATCCAGTTCACGCCCGACCTGCTGCCCGCCGACATCACCGGCACCGAGGTGCTGCACCAGCAGGACGGCAAGAACGTGTTCCAGTTCCAGCCCGGGCCGATCTTCGGCAACGTGATCCTCGCCGATGAAATCAATCGCGCGCCCGCCAAGGTGCAGTCCGCGCTGCTGGAGGCGATGGAGGAACGGCAGATCACCGTGGCCGGCACGACGCATCCGATGCCGGATCTGTTCATCGTGCTCGCGACCCAGAATCCGATCGAACAGGAAGGCACGTATCCGCTGCCGGAGGCGCAGACCGACCGCTTCCTGATGAAGGTGCTGATCGACTATCCGGACCCGGCGAGCGAAGTCGGCGTGCTGCAGCTCAATCGCAAGGAAGAGATCGAGAAGACGGTGCAGGCATCGAAGTCGAAGGACGCAGCCGCGGCGCCGGCGAAAGCAGACACCGTGTCACAGGATTCGATCTTCGCGGCGCGGCGCGAGATCAATGCGATCCATGTCGCTGCCGCGATCGAGCAGTACATCATCGACCTGCTCAATGCGACGCGGCATCCCGACCAGTACGGCGACAAGCTGAAGAAGTGGCTGCAGATCGGCTCCAGTCCGCGCGGCGGCATCAGCCTCGATCGCGCCTCCCGCGTCAATGCCTGGCTGGAGGGCCGCGATCACGTGACGCCGGACGATGTTCGCAGCGTGGTGCATCCCGTGCTGCGCCACCGCCTGATCCTTTCCTATGACGCGAACGCCGACGGCGTGGGCGCCGACCAGGTGATCGATGAGTTGGTGAAATCCGTTGCGGTACCTGCCTAGTGTCTCCTGCTCTTCCTGTAGGTCAGGCTTCAGCCTGACATCTTCTGGCCGGCTGAAGCCGGCCCCACAGGCAGAAAGCTCAACCCGAGGAGTGAGTCATGCGCTACATCATTGCCCTGCCCGTTCTGTCCCTGCTCGCGCTGACCGCCTGCGAACGCAAGCAGGCTGACAATGCCGCGGCAGATTCCGCCGCCGTTCCCGCGGCGAACGCCGGGTTCGACTACACCTGCACCGATGGCGTGAAGTTCAATGCCCGCATCGATCGCGGCAACGTCGTGCTCACCATCGACGGCAAAACCCTGACGCTGCCGCCGGATACCAACACCTCGGGCGCGCACTACTCCGGCGAAGGCGTGACCTTCGTCGCCAGCGGACGCGATGCCACGCTGATCCGCGACGGCGAGAACGCACGAAGCTGCAGCGCGCCCTGAGGCCGCGTGTCCAGCGTCGATGCGATCGCTCCGGATTCCATCGGCTTCGCCTACGTCGACGCCGGGTATCTCGCGCGGCTGGAGTTCGCGGCGCGCGGACTCACCTTCCTGCCGCGCCAGAAACATCGCAGCATCCTGTCCGGCCAGCACAGTTCGCGCCTGCGCGGGCGCGGACTGAACTTCGAGGAGATCCGCGCCTACCAGCAGGGCGACGATTTCCGCACCATCGACTGGCACGTGACGCTGCGCACCGGCGAGCCGCACGTGCGCGCCTACACGGAAGAGCGCGACCGGCCGACGATCTTCGTCGTCGACCAGAGCATGTCCATGTTCTTCGGTTCGCAGCGCGCGCTGAAATCGGTGGTCGCCGCGGAGATCGCGGCGCTCGGTGCGTGGATGGCCTTCAATGCCAGCGATCGCGTCGGCGCCATCGTGTTCAACGATCACGAGGTGTCGCACGTTCGTCCGCATCGCAGCCGCAGCCGGCTGCATCAGATCTTCGGCGTCATCTCGCGCTACAACCAGGCGCTGACTGCCAGCAGCGCGCCGGTCGCGGAGAAGGTCACGCTGAACAAGGCGCTGGAAGAAGTGCTGCGCATCGCCTTTCACGACTGCCTGGTGTGCGTCATCAGCGATTTCGCGCATGCGGACGAACGCACGCTGCGGCTGATGCGCGGCATCGCTGCCCACAACGACGTGATCGCCGCCATGATCTTCGATCCGCTGGCGCAGCAGCTCGCCGGCAATGGTCGCGTGGTCGTGAGTCAGGGCGAGCTGCAGATCGAACTCGATCTGGATTCAGGCACGGTGCATGAACCGCTGGTCGAACTGTTCTCCAGCCGGTTGAAGAGCGTCGCCGAACTCGTGCGGCGCAGCGCGGTGCCGATGCTGGCGTTCACGACGGCCGAGGACACGCGTGCGCAACTGGCGCGACAGCTCGGCACGCTGGTGCCGCCTTCCGCGTCGCCGGCCGCGAGGATGGCGAGATGAGCGAGCCGGTGCATGCCATTGCGGGAGATGCACTGGCTGGTCTGCAGGAATTGCCGCTGCCGCCACCGGTGTCGTATGTGCCGCAGACGATCGGGTGGGTGGTCGTTGCGGTGGTGCTGGTCGTGATCGCGGCGGTGATCGCGTGGCGCGTCGTTCGGCATCGTCGGTTGAATGCGTATCGGCGTGAGGCGCTGGCGGAGCTGGAACTGATCGAGCGCGCGGCGCTTGAAGATGCCCCCCACCCAACCTCCCCCCGCTTCGCGGAGGGAGGGGTCAGAGGTTCCGCCCCAGTTCCGGCCCCTCCCTCCGCGAAGCGGGGGGAGGTTGGGTGGGGGGCGTCTCCGATAGCCACTCTCCCCGCCCTGCTCAAACGCACGGCCATCGCCGCCACCTCGCGCGATCACGTCGCTACGCTCACCGGTGATGACTGGCTGCGTTTTCTCGACCGCACGCTCGGCGGCGACGCGTTCAGCCAGGGCAAGGGCCAGCTCCTGACGCGTCTCGCCTACGACGACGGCACGCAACTCGCGCCCGACGATCTGCGCGAACTGCTGCGCCTGTCGCGACGCTGGATCGCACACCACCATGCTGACGTTTGATTTCCCCTGGGCGTTCGCACTGCTGCCGCTGCCCCTGCTGGTGTGGTGGCTGCTGCCGCCCTTCCGCGAAACGACGCCCGCGCTGCGCGTACCGTTCTTCGAACAGACAGCGAAGACACTGAACCTGCAGCCATCCACCGGCGCCGTGATACAGAAATCCAACCTGGCGCAGAAGCTGCTGGCGCCGCTGTGCTGGGCACTGCTCGTCACCGCGCTGGCGAGTCCGCAATGGCTGCAGCCGCCGCTGGTGCGCACGCAGTCCTCGCGCGATCTGATGCTGGCCATCGACATCTCGCAATCCATGGAGGAACGCGATTTCCGCGGGCCGGATGGCAAGCCCGTCGATCGACTCACTGCAGTGAAGTCGGTAGTGCGCGACTTCATCGCGCGGCGCGAAGGCGATCGCATCGGGTTGATCGTGTTCGGCCAGGGCGCGTTCCCGCAGTCGCCGCTGACGCTCGATCACGCCACGGTGCTGCTGCTGCTCGACGAAGTGCGCATCGGCATGGCCGGACCGCAAACCTCGATCGGCGATGCCATCGGCGTGGCGGTCAAGATGACGGAGCATTCGAAGGCGCAGGACAAGGTGCTGGTGCTGCTGACCGACGGCAACGACACCGCGAGCCGCGTGCCGCCGGACGATGCGGCGCGCATCGCAGCCGAACATCGGGTCGTGATCCACACGATCGGCATCGGCAATCCGCAGGCGAGCGGCGAGAACAAGGTCGATCTCGCGGCGCTCAGGCGCTTCAGCGACGAGACGCATGGACAGACCTTCCGCGGCGAGGATCGCGCCGGACTGGAGGACATCTACGCGACGATCGACCGGATCACGCCGGTGAAAGTGCAGCGCACGCAGTACCAGCCGAAGATCGCGCTGTATTTCTGGCCGCTGGGGGCGGCGCTGGGATTGCTGGCGCTGTATCACCTGGTGGCGATGGCTGGATCATGGCTGCGCCGGCCGCCCCCTCCCCAGCCCTCCGCCTCCGACCCCTCCCTCCGCGCAGCGGGGGGAGGCCGGGTGGGGGGCCTCTCATGACCTTCCACTTCCTCCGCCCCGCGTGGCTCCTGCTTCTCCCCGCTGCACTCCTGCTGAGCTGGCTCTGGCGTCGCCGCTTCGACGCACTCGCGCAGTGGAAGGCATTGATCGACGCCCGCCTGCTGCCGCATCTGCTCATTCATCCGAAGCCACGACTCGGCCTGCGTCCGGTCGATTCCATCAGCATCGCCATGGCGCTCGGCGCTCTGGCCGCCGCAGGACCAACCTGGGAACAGGAACCGCCGCCCTTCGGCCAGGATCTCGCGCCGCTCATGATCGCGGTCGATCTCTCGCAGTCGATGAACGCCATCGATGTGGCGCCGTCGCGGCTCGAACGAACGAAACAGAAGATCCAGGACCTGCTGAAGCTGCGGGCCGGCTCGCGCACGGGGCTCATCGTGTACTCGGGAACGGCGCATCTCGTCCTGCCACCCGCGGAAGACACGGCCGTGCTGGAGCTGTACCTGCCGACGCTGCAGAGCACGCTGATGCCCAAGGCCGGCCGCGCCGCCGCCGACGCGCTCGATCTCGCGGCGACCTTGTTGGCGAAGGAGCAGACCGTCGGCACCGTGCTGTTCATCACCGATGGGTTCGACACGCAGCAGATTGATCACTTCGAGTCATTCGCATCGGGCAGCGATCACCAGGTGCTGGTGCTCACGGTCGGCACCGTCGAAGGCGGTCCGCTGCGCGATGAGCGCGGCAACATCCGTACCGACGACAGTGGCCGGCCGCTGCGTGCCGCACTCGACCAGGACAGTCTCGAAAAGCTCGCGTCCGACGCCGACCTGCCGATCGCCAGTCTCACGCTGGACGACTCGGACATCGAATGGGTGCAGCGTCGCGCGCAACATCATCTGCGCATCATCGAAGAGAAGAACGGCGCGCTGCGCTGGAAGGAGTTCGGTTACTGGCTGTGCTGGCCGATCGTGTTGCTGGCGGCGTTGTGGTTTCGGAGAGGATGGGTGGTGCGATGGGCGGCGTGAATGTTTTCGAAGAGCGCCCCCACCCTGCCCTCCCCCGGCGACCGGGGGAGGGAATCAGAGTCCCTCCCTCCGCGAAGCGGGGGGAGGTCAGGTGGGGGGCTCTTCTCTTCCTGCTATTCGCAACCCAAACCCACGCCTTCGACCTCATCGACCTCTTCGCCACCCCCGACCAGCAAGGCCGCTGGCATTTCGAACACGGCGACTACCACGCCGCCGCCGCGCACTTCCGCGATCCCACCTGGAAAGGCATTGCGCTCTATCGCGCCGGCGACTACGCCAACGCGCTCACCGAATTCTCGAAGCTCGACAACGCCACCGGTTACTTCCTGCAGGGCAATGCACAGGCGCACCTGAAGAAGTACGAAGCCGCCGTGAAGTCCTACGACAATGCGCTGCAAGCGCAACCGCAGTTCCCGCAGGCGACTGCCAACCGCGCGCTCGTCATCTCGCTGATCCCGAAGCCCGACGACGAAAGCAACGAGGAGGCTCCCGACCTGCCGCCGGACGAGGTGAAGTTCGACGAGAAGGGCAAGCATGGCAAGGAGAAGCAGATATCCGCCGAGATGATCCGCAAACAGACAGCGGATCTGTGGATGAAGAACCTGCAGGTGTCGCCTGCCGACTTCCTGCGCCAGAAATTCCTGATCGAAGCGGAGGCGCAGCAGCCATGAGGCAGTCGATCCGCACTGCCCTCACCTTCGCGCTGCTGCTCACGGCCTGCAGCAGCTTCGCCGCCGATGCGCCTGCACTGCTCGTGCGCACGCGACTGGAGCCCGCGACCGTCGCCATCAGCCAGCCGGCCACGCTGTACGTCGAAACCTACACGGAGCTGTTCTTCACCAGCGGCATCGAACTGCCCGCGCTCAACATTCCGGGCGCGATCGTCAAGCTGTCGGACGAACGCCCGTCCCACGTCAGTCGCAACGTCGGCAACGTCAGCTGGACCGGCATCGAGCACCAGTACAGCATCACACCGATCGTCGGCGCCGATCTGAACATCCCGTCGTTCGACGTGTCGGCGCACAGCGGGCCGCAGTCGCAGCTTCTGTCCGGCAAGACGCGTGCGTTGACATTGAAGGTCGATGTGCCGGCCGGCGCCGAAGGCCGGTTCGTCACTCATGATCTGCGCATCGGGCAGAGCGTCGATCGCGATCTGACGACGCTCAAGGTCGGCGACTCCTTCACTCGCAGGATCACGATCATCGCCACGGGAACGCCGGCGATGTTCATTCCGGAAACTCCCGCGCCGCAGATCGACGGACTCTCCATCTACCCGGCGCCGCCGGTGCTGGAAGATCAGACCGACGCAGCGGGACCGGTCGGACAGCGCACCGAGAGCATCACTTACCTGGTGCAGCAGCCGGGAAATTTCTCCGTGCCGGAGACGACGATCGAGTGGTGGGATCTGGACTCACGCGAACCGAAGACCGCAACCGTGCCTGCGCTCGACCTGCATGCCGACGCTGCGCCGCCGCCGACACCGGTGTTCGAGATTCCTCCGGAGCAGGTCGCACCGGCTCCGCCACGCACGTTCGACTGGCGACGTGCATCGCATGTGCTCGGCGGCAGCATCGCCGCGCTGCTGTTGCTGTACTGGCTAGCGCCGCGCGTCGTGCGCTTCACTCGCAAAGTGATCGATCGTTTCGCCGCGCGGCGCATCCGCTATCTCGATTCGGAACGCCACGCGTTCCGTGAATTGCGCCGCATCGTGCGTCGCGGGGACGTGCACGCGATTCCACAGGCGCTGTATCGCTGGCTGGATCGATTGCCTGCATCGAGCCGGCCGTCACGCGATCACGCGGCCGTTACGCAGATCGACACCCGTCTCGCTCGCGGCAGTGAAGCGCTGCTCGATCGGTGCTACGCCTTGCAGCGGGACGATGCATCTGCCGCGTTGAACGATTTCGATCACGCACTGCGGTCGGCTAGACGCCAGTTGCTGTCGCATGGTCGATCTGCGTCGCCCGTCACCAGGTGTCTGCCCGATCTCAACCCCGCCTGATGGCTCTGCGCCATCGACCGACGCGGCGTTCGTAGCGGCAATCCCCGATTGCGCGACACGAGCCTCGCCCGGAACGTACGCCGCAGGGATTTCCCGAGCGCAGCACTGGGACTTGCGCTGCCAGCCGCGTGACCGCCGTCGCAGGTTTCGTCCCGCCGGCTGCCGATCCCGCAAGTTCGCGGCGTGCGCGGCCGATGCTCCGGGAACGGAAATGCGTTCTGGATGGAGTGCGCGGACATGACCGATCGTCTTCGACTGCTGATGGCCGCCGCCGCGCTGACCGTCCCGGTGCTGGCGCTGGCGGCGACGAAGTCGGCTGATTTCAGGGTGAGCGTGCGTGTCGCGAACGTCTGCTCGATGGCGCGGACCGCCGGAGCGCAACCGGTCGCCGTGGAGTGCACGCCCGGTACGGCCTATCGCATGCACGTCGCGCCGGCGCTGACACGCAGCGATGGCGACGAACCGGCCCGCACGGTGGTCACCATTTACTATTGATACGGATATGGCGGCCGGCGCGCAGTTGCCACACTGCGCGGCAACTCGGCCGTACAGGACTCCGCAGGGGCGTCTTGCGGCACGGGATCGGAGGAATTCCCGATGCGTGTCTCGCGCTCCCCTCTCAGCCTGGCCGCCGCCGCCTGCCTGGCGCTGACCGCTCCGCCCGCCGTCGAGTCCGCAACCCGGACCGCGAATTTCATCGTCCGCGTCAACGTGGTCAGCGACTGCACGATCTCCGCGACCGCGCTCGACTTCGGCACGTTGACGCTCACGCCGGCCGGCGTCCTGGCGGCCGACATGACTTCCAGTTCGCAGATTCTCGTCACCTGCACCCCCCTGGCGCCCTACGAAATCGCACTCAATGCGGGTACCGGCAGCGGCTCGACGATCGCTGCGCGCAACATGGACAACGGCGCCGGCGCGACCGTGCCCTACCAGCTCTATACCGCAAACGACTTCGCAACCATCTGGGGCGATGGTGCAAATACGACGAGCACGGTGGGAGAAACCGGCACCGGCTCGCAACAGACGTTCACCGTGCACGGCCGTATCAACGCGCCGTTGCCTTCGCAACCGCCGGTGGGTTCGTACAGCAGCATCGTCACCGCCACGATCACCTACTGATTCAGGCCGCCTCACGTCTGATACGACACGGGAGACTTCCGAATGAGAACAACCACACTCGCCGCCGCCGCACTGCTCGCGCTGCTGACCGGCACGGCCTCGCTCGCCGCCTCGATCCAGGTACGTCCGACGACGGTGATCCTGGCGGGCAACGAAACCGCCGCGTCGGTGACGGTCACCAACACCGGCAACGCGCCGGTCACGGCGCAGCTGCGCATCTTCAACTGGAACCAGGACGGCAACGAAGACCGGCTCGATCCGACGACCGCCGTCGCGGCGAGTCCGCCGATGATGACCATCGCGCCGGGACAGAATCAGACCATCCGCCTGGTGCGTGTCGCCAAGGAGCGTGCAACGAAGGAAGAAAGCTACCGGCTGCTGGTCGACGAGATCGCCGACCGCACCGTCGATGCAGGCACCACCGGCGTGAACATCCAGCTGCGCTATTCCGTGCCGGTGTTCGTCATGCCGAAGACGCGCGCGCCGGCCCGGCTGTCCGTCACGGCGAAAGTGGCTGACGCCGGCGTCGTCATCGATGCCGTGAACCGCGGCGACGCGCACGCCCAGATCAGCAAGGTGTCGCTGACGTACGCGGATGGCACGTCGCAGGTGCTCGACCCGGGCCTCGTCGGCTACGTGCTGCCCGACAAGAGCCGCCAGTGGACGCTGCCGTTGCCTGCCTCGGGCAGCCAGGGCGCGCCGCGTTCGATCAGCGCAGTGGTGAATGGCCAGGAGATGCAGGTCCGT
This sequence comes from Povalibacter sp., assembly GCF_036735925.1. Classification (NCBI taxonomy): domain Bacteria; kingdom Pseudomonadati; phylum Pseudomonadota; class Gammaproteobacteria; order Steroidobacterales; family Steroidobacteraceae; genus Povalibacter; species Povalibacter sp. The sequence continues at coordinate 114,343 of NZ_DAINNK010000003.1, read as the reverse complement.
CTGTGACGACGCCAGTCCGGCACTGAATCCGCATTGTCGTGCGGCCGCGCGCGTGCGCACCGTTTTTACGGTCTTGCTGTGGCTGCTCGCGGGTCAGGCGCTCGCCGCCGCGGAACCCGCGCAGCCGCTGTACCTGCAGGTCGTGCTGAACCACGTCGACCGGCAGCTGATCGTGCGCGTGGAGCAGCAGGACGGCGAACTGTTCATGACCGCGGAAGAACTCGCCGCGATCGGCGTGATCACGGAAGGGCTGCCCGCGGACGCCGCGGGCCGGATCGCGCTGAAGGACATTCCCGGCGCACGCCACGAGTACGCGGCGCTCGATCAGCGGCTGTATCTCTCGCTGCCGGACGCGGTCCTGCAGCCGCAGACGGTGAGCTATCAGCGGCCGCCCGAGGCGGTCCCGCATTCGGACACGGGCCTGGTGATCGGCTATGCGTTCAACGCGCAGCGCGAACGCATCGCGCAGTCGCGGCAGGGAAACCGCTTGCTCGCGCCGCTGATCGAATCGGGCTACGCGCGCACGCCGACGTACACCGAGGCCGCGTACGGGCGTGCTTTCGAGGAGCGCAACCGCAGTCTCGCGATCGGCTCCGATCTGCGCCTGTTCTCGCCCGCCGGGCTGTTCATCAACACCGGCTATTCGACGCTGCAGGCGGGCGAAGCGGGTTACACGCGCCAGGACAGCTACTGGACCTACGCCTCGCTCGATCCGATGCGCAGCTACACGGTCGGCGACTACATCACCTCGTCGCTGAGCTGGACGCGCGCGCTGCGAATGGGCGGCGCGCGCGTGGCGCGCAATTTCTCGCTGCGGCCGGACCTCGTGACCTTTCCCGTCCCCGCGCTCGGCGGCAGCGCGGTGGTGCCCACGACAGTCGATCTCTACGTCAATGGCGTGCGGCAGTTCAGCGTCGATGCGCAGCCGGGGCCGTTCGTGATCTCGAGTCCGCCGGCGCTGACGGGCGCGGGCGAAGTGTCGCTGGTCTATCAGGACGCGCTCGGCCGCGAAGTATCGACGACGCGGCCGCTGTACATCGACGCGCGCATGCTGGAGTCCGGCCTCAGCGACTACGCGATCGAAGTGGGTTACGCACGGCAGATGTACGGCAGCCGCTCCTTCGAATACGCCGAGGATCCGGCGGGCATGATGTCGCTGCGCTACGGCGTCAACGACGCGATCACGCTCGAAGGCCACGGCGAATGGGGCAAGGGACTGGGCAACGGCGGTCTCGGCGGCCTGTTCCGCTTCGCCAGCTACGGCGTGCTCAGCGCCGCCGTGGCGTACAGCGACGGCGACAGCCAGGGCCTGCTCACCGCCGCGGGCTATCAATACATTTCGCCGCGCTGGGGATTCGAGGTCTACGATCGCCGCGCGCACGACGACTACCGCGATCTCGGCACGCTCGAAGGCATTCCCGTGCCGCGCCGGCTCACGCGCGGATCCTTCAGCCTGTGGTTTCCGCACAGCCAGGCGGTGACGCTCACCTATGCCGAGCAGCGCACGACCAGCGTCGGCGGCACGCGCATCGCCGCCATCGGCTACAACGCCAACTGGTACGGCTCGCGCATCGGCACGTATCTCAACGTCTTCAAGGATCTCGACGACGACACCAACGATGGCGTGTATTTCGGTTTCAGTTGGGCCGTCGGCGAGCGCGCCACGGTCTACGCCAGCGCCAGCCGCTACGGCGAGCAGGACACCGTGACGCTGGGCGCCAACAGTCCGACCGACTACGACCTGGGCGGATTCGGCTGGGCCGCGCACACCGAAGCGGGCAACGACGACTACCTGCGCGGCAGCGCACGCATCGACTATCGCAGCCGTTACGGCGACTGGGCGGCGCGCATCGATCATGCGGAACTCGCCGGCGGCGCCTACACCAACTCCTCACTCTACGGCACGGGCTCGATCGTCTACATGGACGGACAGTTGCTGGCCGCGCGACCGATCTACGACGGCTTCGCGCTGGTCTCCACGCGTGGCGTCGCGGACGTGCCGGTGCTGCGCGAAAACCGGCTGCTGGGTCAGACCAACGAGCGCGGCTACCTGCTCGTGCCCGACCTGCCCTCGTATCGCACCAGCCGCATCGCCATCGATCAGTTGCCGCTGCCCGTCGACGTGAGCCTCGGCACCGACCGGCTGCTCGCCAATCCGCGCGAACTCTCGGGCGTGCTGGTGGAATTTCCGCTCGGCCGTTACCAGGGCGCCGTCGCGACGCTGGTCGACGAACAGCGTCGGCCGCTGCCGGTCGGCAGCCGCGCGACGCTCGCAGCCACCGGCGAATCCTTCGTCGTGGGCTACGACGGCCAGGTGTTCCTGCCGCATCTGCAGCCGCGCAACCGGCTGGAAGTCACGACCGGCGAAGGGACGTGCGTGGCCGAGGTCGTCTTCCAGCCGGCGCAGTCGATGCATGCGATCGGCCCGTTCATCTGCGCGGAGCAGGCGCCATGAAGCGGGCGTGGCTGTGGATCGTGCTGTTGTGGCTGGCGGCGCACGGCGCGGCGTACGCGCAGTACTGCAGCGTATCGTCGTCCGGCAACATGAACTTCGGCACCATCAATCCGCCGGACGCTGCGTACACGAGCGTGATCGGCCACTTCAACATTTCCTGCGGCGGCACGACGCCCTACATCCGCGTGTGCATCTCGCTCGGTTCGCCCACGTCCGGCACCTGGGATCCGCGCTACATGTCGGGCCCGTCCGGCGCGCGCATGGCTTACAACATCTATTCGGATTACACGTTCTCGACGATCTGGGGCAGCGAGGTCAGTCCGGTCGCCGAACCCGTCGCCGTCGACATTCCGCTGCAGGACGGCGGCGGCGGCTGGGGCAACGGCCATGGGACGGTCACCTACTACGCCCGCGTTCCCAACCAGGGCGGCCTGCCGATCGGCGATTACCAGGACAACATGCAGGGCGTGAACATCGTGCGCTTCGCGGGCTACACGAACTACGCACCCGAATGCAGCGACACCATGCAGGCGGCTGGACACGTCAACTTCACCGTGATGGCGAAAGTGGCGTCGAGCTGCGTCGTGACCGCGACGACGCTCGACTTCGGCACGACAGGCAATCTCGCGACGACGGCAGTGAACGCCACCAGCACGATCCGGCTCGACTGTCCGCCGGGGGTTTCGTACAACCTCGCGCTCGACGCCGGTCGCGGCAGCGGCGCCACGGTCGCGCAGCGTCGCATGACGCACGTGCAGGATGGGACGAAGTCGCTCACCTATCGGCTGTATCGCGATTCGTCCCACACGCAGCTCTGGGGCGACGGCAGCGCCGGCACCACGACGGTCAATGGCGCACCGGGTACGTTCACGGTGCATGGCCTGCTGCCGCAGCAGAGCGTTCCCGCCACCGGCGAATACCAGGATACGGTGACGGTGACGGTGACGTACTGAACGGCAGCGGGGGCAGGATCGAGGTCTCTGTAGGTCAGGCTTCAGCCTGACTTCTGAAAAAGGGGCTGTAGGTCAGGCTTTAGCCTGACTTCTGAAAAGAGGCCGGCTGAAGCCGGCCCCACAGTAAGAGGCTCCCACCCTGAATCCTTGCCCCTCCTACGTACTGTCTGATTCGGCATCTCATTGCAGCATCGCGGTACTTCTCTCGCGCCGGAAGCCGGGCAGTGACCGCCATGCAGCATCCTTGCAGATTCCTTCCCTTCGCGGCGCTGTGGCTGGCGCTGCTGCTTGCGGGCCTCTCCGCCCGGGCCGCCGATGCCGACGACGCGCTGGAAACGCCCTGGCCCTATGAAGTGAAGGACGGCGATACCGCGATCACCGTCTACCAGCCGCAGCTCGATTCCTGGGACGGCTACAAGCTGCAGGCGCGCGCGGCGGTATCGGTGAAGGAAGGCGAAAAGGACAGCACGCTCACCTACGGCGTCATCCATGTCAGCGCGCGCACGCTGGTCGACAAGTCCGACCGCATCGTCACGCTCGATCGCTACGAGATCGTCAAAGCCGAATTCCCCAGTGCGCCGAAGCAGAGCGGCGCATGGATCAGCGACCTGAAGAACGACGCCAGCAGCAAGTCGCGCACGATCTCGCTCGACCGGCTCGAAGCGAATCTGCACATCGTGCAGACGGAACAGAGTCTGTCGCAGGCGCCGATCCGCAATACCCCGCCGCAGATCCTGTTTTCGACGCAGCCGGCGATGCTCATCTACATCGACGGCCAGCCGGCGTATCGCGACGTGCCCGGAACGAACTATCAGCGCGTCATCAACACGCGGCCGCTGCTGGTGAAGAACCGTTCCGGTCAGCACTACCTGCATGTGTTCGACGGCTGGATGACGGCGGACTCGCTGCATGGCCGCTGGTCGGTAGATCTCACGCCGCCGGTCGATCTCGAACCGCTCCGGCAGCAGGCCGTCGAATCGCGACAGGTCGATCTGCTGACCGGTCAGACCGATCCGGAACAGCCGGCGCCCTCGCTCGCCAAGGGCAATGTGCCGCAGATCTACATCGCCACCTCGGCGACCGAACTCATCGTGACCGACGGCGAACCGAAGTGGGTGCCGATTCCCGGCACTCAGTTGCTGTTCGTCGAGAACACGACCGGCCACGTCTTCAAGCTGCTCGGCGATCAGAAGACGTACGCGCTGATTTCCGGCCGCTGGTTCCGCGCCGCTGATCTGAATGGGCCGTGGGAATACGTGCCTGCCGACCTGCTCGCGCGGGATTTCGCGAAAATTCCCGACGACAGTCCGAAGGAGAACGTGAAGGCGTCGGTCGCCGGTACGCCGCAGGCGCAGGAAGCCGCGATCGCTGCGTCCATTCCGACGACGGCCGCGGTGAAGAAGAGCGAAGCGAAGATGACGCCGCCGAATTACGACGGCTCACCGCAACTGGTCGCGATCGCGGGGACATCGCTGCAATACGTCGTGAACTCTTCGACGCCCATCCTCATGGTGAGCGCCAACAGCTATTACGCGGTCGAGAACGGCGTGTGGTTCGCGTCCGCTTCGCTGCAGGGACCGTGGATCATTGCCACGTCGGTGCCGGCGGAGATCTATCGCATTCCGCCGAGTTCGCCGATGTACTACGTGACCTACGTGAAGGTGTACGACACCGACGGCGACACGGTCTACACCGGCTACGCGCCCGGCTATCACGGCGAATACGTCGATCCCGTCACGCACGTCGTCGTGTATGGAACGGGCTACTACTACGCACCGTGGATCGGCTCGTACTGTTACGGCCCGCCGGTGACGTATGGATTCGGCGTCGCGGTCCGTTACACGCCGTGGACGGGATGGACCGTCGGCTTCGGTTTCGGCTGGGCCTGGGGCGCAGCGACCGTCGCAGTCGGCTGGGGTTGGGGACCGTATCCATGGTGGGGGCCGTACGGCTGGGGCTGGTCGTGGGGTCCGCCGATGTATCCGATCTATCCCGCGCCCTACTGGGGTGGTGCAGCCTTCGGTCCGCGCGGCGGCGCTGCCGTGTGGGGTCCGGGCGGCTGGGCAGCGGCCACCGGCAACATCTATTCGCGCTGGGGACCGGTTGCCAACGTCTCGCGCTACAACGCGGGCTTCAATGCGTGGACGGGCAATGAATGGGCCGGTCGCGTCGGCATGTCGTACAACTCGAGCACGGGCGTGCTCTCGGCGGGACAGCGCGGCGCGGTCGCGAACGTCTACAGCGGCAACTACGCCGCAGGTGAACGCGGCATCGCCACGGGGCCCGGCGGACGCACGGTGATCGGTGGCCACGGCACCGCGGGCAATGCCTACACCGGTCGCGACATTTCCGGCGGCCACGCCGTCGTCTACAACCGCAACACCGGTACGGCGACAGGCATCGCCGGCATCCATGGCGACAACGCCGGCATCGTCGACATCGGCGGCAACGTCTACGCCGGCGGCGACGGCCATGTGTGGAAGCACACGGACGACGGCTGGCAGTCGATGGTCGGTGGACAGGGCGGCACGCAGTACCAGCGCCCCACTCCCACGCAGACACGCACGCTCGATCAGGACCGCTTCTCGCGCGACATGGGCGCGCAGCGTTATCAGTTCAACCGCGGCGCCAGCGGCATGATGCATCGTTCATTCGGCGGCCGGCGCCGCTAACGGAGAAACAGGCATGAATCGATCGACATTGGCAGGTACGGCCTTGTGTCTGGCGGGTTTCGCATCGGCGGGCCACGCCGATCCGCTCTGGCCGCTCGACGACAAGTTCAACGTCAGTCTCGGCGTTTTCTTTCTCGACACCGAAACGACGATGCGCCTCGACGGCGATGCCGGTCGCGTCGGTACGGAGGTCAACTTCGGACGCGAACTCGGCCTCAAATCCGGCGACCGGTTCCGCATCGATGGTTACTGGCGCTTCTTCGACCGCCACAAGCTGCGCTTCATGTACTTCGACAGCAAGGAAGGCAATACCCGCACCATCAATCGCGACATCGAATTCGGCGATACGACGTTCCCGCTCAACGTGGAGGTCAGAACCGACATCAAGGTGGAGATCTTCGAACTCGCGTACGAGTACTCATTCCTCAAGCGCGACAATCTCGAACTGTCCGGCACCATCGGCCTGCACAACCTGAGCGTGAAAGCGGGATTGCACGCCGACGCTTCGAGCAACGCGGGTCTCGGTGGCCTCGATCTGGAGGAAGCCGCTGACGGCGACGGACCCTTGCCGGTGGTGGGACTGCGCGGTCTGTGGGCGCTGAACGATCATTTCTATTTCGACGCTCAGGTGCAGTTCTTCGCCGTCAAGTTCGACAACTACGACGGCAACCTGCAGGACTACAAGCTGAGCTTCAACTGGCAGCCGTTCGAGCACTTCGGCGTGGGACTCGGCTACAACGATTTCTCCACCCGCCTCGACGTCGACGAAGAGCACTTCAACGGCAAGCTGCGCTTCAACTACGACGGCCCGCTGCTGTTCGTCACGGGTGCGTTCTGATCGCCCATCGCGAAGCGCGCGAATGGATGTGGCACGTCGGCAACGTTCGCCGGCGGCAATCCGCCATTGCCCCAACTACGGAGTGTCACGGCCGCAGCCGGCCGGCAACATCGCTGCCGTTGGTCACACCATGACTGGAGAAAAACGTGAGCCGCCATTCTTTCGCGTACGCACTTGCCGCAGCCATGTTTCTGAGCGGATGCGCCACTACGGCAAAGTCGCCCATCGATGACTCGTCGACCCACGAAGGCCTGGTAAGAGCCGAAGTCAAAGGCGTCGACGCCGTCTACAAGAAGCCGGCAGCCAATCTCTCGGCGTACGACAAGATCCTGCTGCGGCCGGTCGAGGTGGAGTTCAGCAAGAACTGGAAGCCGGAGGACGATTCCGTGCTGTACAAGATGAACAAGCCCGACCGCGAGAAGATCAGGAAGGATCTCGCGGACGCCTTCGCCGACGTGTTCAAGCAGGTGCTGCAGGAGCAAGGCGGTTACCAGCTCGTCACCGAACCGGCCAGGGATGTGCTCGAAGTGGAGGCGGCGATCGTCAATCTCTACATCAATGCGCCCGACATCTCCATGCAGACGTCCGCGCGCGTACGCACCTACACGACGGACTCGGGCGAAATGACGCTCATCTCGGAGCTGCACGACTCGGTGACGGGAACGCTGCTCGCGCGCATCTACGACCGCCGCCAGGACATGGGCGGCGGGCAGTGGCAGTGGACCGACTCGGTCACCAACAGCGCGGATGCCCGGCGCGAAATCCGTCGCTGGGCAGAGTTGCTGAAGAAAGCACTGGATTCGTCTCGGGCGGCGGGCGGCTGAGCCTTCCGCTCTCATCTGCAGGAGTAAATCAGTCATGAATCTGGGAAAGATGGTCTGGATCGCATCGGCGGCCTGCGCGCTGCTGCTGGGCAGTGCGGCCAACGCACAAAGTCGAGGGCCGGGATGGGAGTTCGGCGCCGATGTGATCTATCAGTTGAGCCAGGATGTCGACTTCAACGGCGGCTCCTCGGCGTCGCTGGATGACGATTTCGGCCTCACCTTCACGTTCGGCTATCGCTTCAGCGACAAGCTGGAGGTGCAGTTCGCCCTCGACTGGAACGACGTCGACTACGATGCGACGCTGCAGACTTACTCAAACGGCAATCCGCCCGTCCCGCTGGGCCAGATCGGCGTGAGCGGCAGCTACGAATCGTTCACTCCGCGGGCATCCATTCACTACAACTTCACCGATGGACCGATCACGCCCTACGTCAAGGCCGGCATCGGCTGGAGTTTCATCGACACCAACATTCCGGATGGACGCCCGCAGAACGTCTGCTGGTGGGATCCATGGTGGGGCTACGTCTGCGGCACGGTGCAGGACACGCGCAGCGTCGACGGCTTTCAATACGACCTCGGCGTCGGCCTGCGCTGGGATCTCGGTCCCGGATACACATTGCGCTTCGCGTACGAGAAGCACTGGCTCGATCTGAGCGAGGCGGACGGCACCCCGGACCTCGACCAGTTCAAGATCGGCATCGCCTACCGGTACTGACGAGGGTTCGCCTCCTCCCCGCGATGGCGAGGGAGGAGGCGCCTGCCCGGGACGGCGGAATCCCGGTCTGCAATCTGCGCCAATACGGTGCCTTTCTTCCCGGGCCGGCCCCTTTCCGGACGGCCTTTCGAACCCGAAAAATCTGCACTAATCGGGTTGCCTTTCGAAGTCGCAGGTGTATATTCCGGCGCTAGTTGCTTGAGTGATCAACAGAAAAATCACCGGGCAAACTTAAAGTAAATTCTCAACATTTGCGCGTTCCCGCTTGTCGTTGTTTTGACGTCACAGAGGATCCGGCAAATGGTCCACTCACTCCATTTCGCTTGGGAGTCAGTCGCGATGAGCAGCGCTTGGGAACATTTTTTCGCCGCCACGGCCATTCTGGCCTCCTCCGGCCCGATCAAGCAGCGCCTGGTCGACGCCTACAAGACGCACCTGGCCGGCATCGACCAGGACGAACTGCCCAAGGAAATACGCGAGGAATTCTGCTCGGTGACGAGTTGCATGTCGTGCGTGCGGCCGCTGCGGGGCGAGACCGCGGAACAGGCGACGGTCCGGAAGATGTCGGACATGGAGGCCGGCCGCATCGCGATGCGGATCGTGAACATGCTGGGCGCGCTGGCCCGGGCGCAGACGTTCCAGCGTCAGCCGAAGTTGCGCGCAGTCAACAGCGACGACTGAAAGCCGCTCAGTCCATCTTGAAGTCGATCACGTCCCAGCGCGCCGTATCCTCGTGGCGCGCCTGACGGCGGATGGCATCGGCGATTTCCCGCTCGTTCCATTCCACCGTTTCATCGCCCAGCGCTTCCAGCTGCACCGGCAGCTTCTGCTTCACGCCGAAGAATTCGAGCACCACGACGGGCTTGTCGAGGCCCTTGGCGCAGTTCAGGGCGAAATCGATGATCTCGCGGTATTTTGCGTACATGCCCGAGGGGACGAGAACGATCTCCGACAGGGAAATCTGCTTGCGCAGTTCATCCTTCATGGCGTCCTTGTCGGTGACCTTGAGTCCGGGATTGCTGCAGTTCTTGTAGTAGAAGTTGTGCGAGCTCTCCAGGTATTCGAAGACACGGTCGTAGTCGTCGGCCGGTTCGAACGCGTGGACGACGAAGAGCCGGACCGGGTTCCGTTGCGAAATACCGTTCAAGGTGCACCCCTGCGAATCGCGATAGCGAGAAAGCGGCCGAATCTTAATCGAGAACGGCGACCTCCCGCAGCCCGCCTCGAGGATTGAGGGTCTGGCGGACAGCTTATTTCCCGGGGGCTGCTATAGAATGCGGCGCTGCGATTCCGCGGCGCTTTCCGGCCCATTCTTCCCGCGACCCATGCGCTTCGTCCTGTACAACATCCGGTACGCCACCGGCACCGGTCCGGCGTTCCATCTGCCGATCCCCGGCGCCGGCTATCTGCGCAGCAACACGCGCGTCCTGGAGCGTCTCACCGCCTATCTGAAGTCGCTCGACCCCGACCTGGTCGGCCTGATCGAAGTCGACACCGGTTCGATCCGCACGGGGCTGGTCAATCAGGCGACGCAGATCGCCAATGCACTCGGTCATTACTCGATGTACCAGTGCAAGTACGGGGCGGAATCCTTCAATCAGTTCCTGCCCATCGTGCGCAAGCAGGGCAACGCATTTCTCGCGGCGCCGCGCGTCGAAGGCGAGCGGTTCCACTACTTCGAGACCGGCATCAAGCGGCTGATCATCGAACTGGAACTCGAAGACTGCGCCATCTTCCTGGTGCACCTGTCGCTCAAGTTCCGCCACCGTCACGATCAGCTGCGGCATCTGCACGAACTGGTGAAGCGCGCCAGCAAGCCCGTGATCGTCGCCGGCGACTTCAATACGTTCTGGGGCGATCACGAGATCTACCTGTTCATGGAAGCGTCGGGCCTGAAGAGCGCCAATCGCACCGGCCTGCCCTCCTATCCCAGCCGCAATCCGCGCAAGGAGCTGGATTTCGTGCTTTATTCCAACGGCATCGAGATCACGCACTTCGACATTCCCGACATCCGCTTCTCCGACCATCGGCCGCTGATCTGCGACTTCCAGGTGCGCCGGCCCGGCACCTGACGACCCGTCCCAACTCCATCCAGCGAGGACGCCATGCCTGACACCGCCAACTGGACTTTGACCAAGGACGAATCGGGTATCGCCTGGCTGTCGCTCGACAAGGTCGATGCGTCCGCCAACAGCCTGTCGCGCGCGGTGATGGAAGAACTCGATGCGCAACTCGACGCATTGCATGGCGCACCACCCAGGGCGCTGATCATTACGTCGGCGAAAAAGAACGGCTTCGTCGCCGGCGCCGACATCAAGGAGTTCATCGGCATCCAATCGCCGGAGGAAGCCTGCGCAATGATCCGGCAGGGCCAGCAGGTGCTGGATCGACTCGAATCCCTGCCCTGCACCACCGTCGCCGCGATCAACGGCTTTGCTCTGGGCGGCGGCCTCGAACTCGCGCTCGCGTGCAAGTACCGCGTGGTCGCCGACGATGCGTCGATCACGCTGGGATTTCCGGAAGTGATGCTGGGCGTGCATCCCGGCCTCGGCGGTACCGTTCGCGCCGTGCGGCTGGCCGGACCGATCGCCGCGATGGACCTGATGCTCACCGGCCGCACGCTCCGGCCGAAAAAGGCGCTGGAACTCGGACTCGTCGACCGGCTCGCACCGCCGGCGCAGCTTGCCCAGGTGGCGAAGGAAGTCGCGCTCAACCCTCCCGCGCAGCGCACGCCGGGCCTCAAGGATCGATTGTCGAACCTGGCGTTCGTTCGCCCCGTGATTGCCGGCCAGATGCGCGCACAGGCCGCAAAACGCGTGCGGCCCGATCACTACCCTGCGCCGTATGCGCTCATCGATCTGTGGCAGAAGCACGGCGGCAAAGGTCCGCAGGCCTACGATGCCGAAGCGCGCTCGATGGGCAGGCTGCTGTGTACGCAGACCTCGCGCAATCTCGTGCGCGTATTTTTCCTGCAGGAGCGGTTGAAGTCCGCAGGCAAGTCGGGCGTCGAGCCGGCGAAGCACGTGCACGTCGTCGGCGCGGGCGTCATGGGCGGCGACATCGCTGCCTGGTGCGCGGCGCGCGGCATGACGGTGACGCTGCAGGATCGCGAACTCAAGTACATCGCCCCGGCGCTCGAACGCGCCAAGGCGTTCTTCGACAAACGCTACCCCGATGCGACCAAGCGCGAACAGGCGATGGCGCGCCTGAAGGCGGATGTCGAAGGCAGCGGCGTTCCCGGTGCGGATGTCGTGATCGAAGCGATCTTCGAGAATCTCGAGGCCAAGCAGGAACTGTATTCGCGCCTCGAACCGCGCATGAAGCCCGACGCGGTGCTCGCGACCAATACCTCGAGCATCGTCTTGGAACAGCTCTCCGCGAAACTCGCCGATCCCGCACGACTGATCGGCCTGCACTTCTTCAATCCGGTGGCGCGCATGCCGCTGGTGGAAGTCATTCGCGCACGAACGAGCGATGCGGCCGTCGTGCAGCGTGGTTCGGCCTTCGCACGCCAGATCGACAAGCTCGCCATCACCTGCATGAGTTCGCCGGGATTTCTGGTGAACCGCGTGCTGATGCCGTACCTGAGCGAAGCAATCCGCGCCGCTGAGGAAGGCATTCCGCTGGCGCTGATCGATCGCGCCGCCGAAGACTTCGGCATGCCGATGGGTCCGATCGAACTGGCGGATGTGGTCGGCCTCGACGTCGTCATGAGCGTCGGCAAGGTATTTTTCCAGTCCGGACAGATGGCCGTGCCGGGCGTTCTGCAGACGCGCTTCGATCAGAAGCAGTTCGGCAAGAAGACCGGACAAGGCTTCTATACGTGGGTCGACGACAAGCCGCAGAAACCGGCGGTGTCGGGCCAGCGGGCGCCTGCGGATCTGCAGGATCGCCTGTTGCTGTCGCTGGTGAACGAGGCGGTTGCCGTGCTGCGCGAGAAGGTCGTGGAAGATGCGGATCTCGTCGATGCCGGCGTCATCTTCGGTGCGGGCTTCGCTCCCTTTCGCGGCGGCCCGCTGCAATATGCGCGCGAGCGCGGCGTCGATGCAGTCGTGACGCGCCTGCGCGAACTGCAGCAGGTGCACGGCGCACGGTTCGCACCGGATCCGGGATGGGATGCCGTACGTTGATCGGCAGTACGCCGCAATCCGCAACGCCCGGAATTCGCGGGAAAAACCGTGTGTTACCATGCCGCGGCCCGCGTTTTCCGCGGCGCGCCCTACCCGTCGATGCAGGTGATTGAAGTAGCCCAATGGAGAGCAAACCGCTCGAACTCAGCTTGTTGCGGTCTTTCTCGCCGCTGGATGGCCTAAAAACCGAGAACCTGCACTCGTTGTCGCGCAAGGCCGTTCTGCGCGAACTGCCGGCCGGCCGCCTGCTCTTCAAGGAAGGCGACACCGACAAGCGCACCTACTACCTCGTCAGCGGCGTTCTGGAACTGATGCAGAACGGCCGCACGGTGCTGATGCTGCGTGGCGGCTCGCCCGAAGCGCGCAATCCCATCGCCGCGTCGCTGCCGCGTCGCTACAGCGCGCGTGTCGTCTCCGAACGCATCGAGTACCTCTCCATCGACAGCGACATGCTCGACGTCATGCTGACGTGGGACCAGACCGGCAGCTACGAAGTCAACGAACTCAAACATCAGGAAGACGGCTCCGACAGCGACGACTGGATGACCACGCTGTTGCAGACCAAGGCACTGCACCGCATTCCGCCCGCCAACATCCAGGCGATCTTCATGCGCATGCAGCGCATGGACTACAAGGCGGGCGAAACCGTGATCCGCCAGGGCGATGAAGGCGACTATTTCTACGTGATCGTGAAAGGCACCTGTTCCGTGGTGCGCGAAACCCCGCTCAACAAGACGGGTATCAAGCTGGCCGAACTCGGCATGGGCGATACGTTCGGCGAGGAAGCCCTGATCTCCGACGCCAAGCGCAACGCCAACGTCACCATGATCAGCGACGGCACGCTGATGCGACTGGGCAAGGAGGATTTCCGCACGCTGCTCAACGAGCCGATGCTGCAATGGGTCGATTACGAACAGGCGAAAGCCCAGGTGGCACGCGGCGCGAAGTGGCTCGACGTGCGGCTGCCGAGCGAATTCGAGAACTACCATTTCGAGGGTGCGATCAACCTGCCGCTGTACTTCATCCGCCTCAAACTGAAATCGCTGGATCGCGACACGCACTACATCGTGTGCTGCGATACCGGCCGCCGCAGCTCGGCAGGCGCCTACATTCTTTCAGAACGGGGATTCCACGCCTCGGTGCTCCGGGGCGGGTTGCAGGCGACGGATCTGGCGGGAAAGAAGTAACGCGTCTCTGCCCTCCCGGGCTGGATATCTGTATCCAATCGGATACGATTCCCCTTCGTGAATACGCTCATCAGGACCGATGAATTCGCTGCATGGCTCGCGGCGCTACGCGATGTGCGCAGCAAGGCCCGCATCCTTGCAAGGCTGGAATCCGCGGTTCTGGGCAATTTTGGCGATTGCGAACCCGTCGGCCAGGGCGTCAGCGAGATGCGCATTCATACAGGGCCGGGATACCGGGTGTATTTCATGCGAGAGGCCCTCGTCGTGTACGTGCTGCTGGTTGGCGGGAACAAGTCCAGCCAGAAGCGCGACATCAAACGCGCTATTCAGATGGCGCGGGAACTGAGGAAATGATCCATGAGCAAACCGAAGGCAAAAGTCAGGACCAGCAAGACCGTTCGCCTTGCGCCGTTCGACGCATCCGAATTCCTCGATAGCGAGGAGGTCATTGCCGAATATCTCTCGGCGGCGCTCGAAGATCCGAATCCGGATGTATTTCTGCGTGCGGTTGCCAACGTCGCCAAGGCGCGCGGCGTCGCCGACATAGCGAAGGTATCCGGTCTCGGACGCGAAAGTCTTTATAAGGCGCTCGCACCTGGAGCGAAGCCACGCTATGAAACAGTTCGCAAGGTATTGGATTCGCTCGGCGTCAAGCTCACCGTAGCGGCGGCGTAACGACGCTCCAGACGTAGGGTCCGGTTCTACATGGTGTGCGTGGGCTTATCCCCGCCCAACGCACCCGCGAGATAACTCTCGATCTTGCGCTGCGTGTTGCCGCGATCCTGTTCGCTGAACTGCACGCCGATGCCGGCGGTGCGCTTGCCCTGCGCACCCTTCGGCGTCATCCAGATCACGCGGCCGGCGACGGGCAGCTTTTCGTCTTCGCCCATCAGGTTCAGCAGCATGAAAACTTCGTCGCCCAGGCGATAGTTGCTGTTCGTGGGGATGAACAGGCCGCCATTCTTCACGAACGGCATATAGGCCAGATACAAGGCGCTTTTGTCCTTGATCGTCAGGGTCAACAACCCGGGCTTGCTGGTTGGCTGCCGCATCACCATCCGCTCGATTCCTCAGTGCCTGGGGGCAGGCGCGATCACCCGTAGTACTGCGAACAAGAGTGACTCAATGGCCAGTTCGCGCTGTAACGCCGTGCGGACCAGCTGCGCCTTGAGCGCGCGGATCTGGTCCACGACCCCGTAGATTGCACTTATGTTCAACGTGGCAGGCAGACTTGGCAAGTGCGTCGATCTCGCGGGGAACGTGAACAGATCGGCAGTTCCGCCAATTCCCCTGCGGGCGACCGAGGTCAGCCACAGGTCGAGCCAGGTCAGGCGGTTCGGCAGCTCGGGCAGTTCGTTCTTTTTCGTCCATTCGGCTGCGACATGCGTCACATCGGCGCGACCGGACACCAGCGCGTTGAGTGCGCCCTGCATGTCCGAATCGAGCGTGGAAAACCGTTCCCCCGCGAATTCCAGGGCGCGCAAGGGTGCGTTGCCGGTGAACTCGATGAGTGCGCGATCGGCCACGCTGCCGGTTTCCTGCTGCAGCCACTGCAGGGTTTCCTGCGCCGGCGGGCTGCTCACCGAGAGTTTCTGGCAGCGACTGCGTACCGTCGGCAGCAGCGACGAAGGTTTCGATGTAACCAGGATCAGCACGCTGCGCGGAGTCGGTTCCTCGAGCGTCTTGAGCAGGCTGTTCGCCGCCTGCGGCGTCATCTGGTGCGCCGGATCCACGATCACGACCTTGTAACCCTGCAAGTAGCTCGTCTGCGTCAGCTTCGCGACGGCGTCGTCACGGATCTGATCCACCGAGATCAGTTGCTTGCCCTCCTCCGGGCGTACCCAGTGAAGGTCTGGATGCGACCCCGCGGCGATGAGCTGGCAGCTCGCACACTTGCCGCAGTGCTGGAGCGTGACGGTCGACGACTCGCAGAGCACCGCGGCGGCGAGCCATGCCGCAAGCTGGCGCGTGCCGAGTCCATCGGCGCCCTGCAGCAGGATCGCATGCGGCAGGCGGTCTGCTTCCCAGGCAGATTTCATCTGTTCGATGGCCGCCGCGTGCCAGGGATAGAGTCGCGGCGCAGGCGGCAACGCGGATGTTTCTTCAGCCATCGAGCCGCTCCTGGATTGCTGCACGAATGGCCGTCGCGACCGACTCGCGGTCACCGGACGCGTCGATCACTGCAAAGCGCTGCGGTTCCTGACGCGCGCGATCGAGATAGGCGTTGCGGACGCGCTCGAAGAAGCTGCGCTGCTCGCGTTCGAACCGGTCGATGTTGCCGGCGGCCGTGTTGCGATCCTGTGCGCGTGCTGCCGTCAGATCCAGGGGCGCGTCGAGCAACAGAGTCAGATCGGGTCGCAGATCGCCCTGGACCAGTTTCTCCAGAATCGAAATCTGCGAGATATCCATGCCGCGTCCGCCGCCCTGGTAGGCGTACGTCGCATCCGTGAAGCGGTCGCAGACGACCCAGGTTCCCCGCTGCAGCGCCGGACGGATGACATTGTCGAGATGCGTCGACCGGGCAGCGAACATCAGCAGCAGCTCGCAGATGGCCGGCATCGGTTCGCTGGAGTTTTCCAGCAGCAGCTCGCGGATGCGTTCGGCCCGCGCCGTCCCGCCCGGCTCGCGCGTGAACAGCACATCGCGGTTCGTCTGCGCGAACCACTCGCGCAGCGTCGCGAGCTGCGTCGATTTGCCGACGCCCTCGCCGCCTTCGATGGTGATGAACTTGCCGCGGGTCATTTCGCCGTCTGCTGCTGCCGCAATTGCCGCAGGTATCGTTGCACGGCGGCATTGTGCTCGGCCAGCGTGGCCGAGAAGTAATGACTGCCGTCGCCCTTGCCGGTCGCGACGAAGAACAGCGCGCCCGTCATTTCCGGCCGCACCGCCGCCTGCAGCGAACGGCTGCCCGGCAGCGCGATCGGCGTCGGCGGCAGGCCGGAGCGCGTGTAGGTGTTGTACGGCGTGTCGCGCAGCAGGTCGACGCGACGGATGTTGCCGTCGTAGTTCTCGATGCCGTAGATGACCGTCGGATCGGTCTGCAGTCGCATGCCGCGCTTGAGCCGTTCGATGAAGACGCCGCCGATCTTCGCCCGCTCGCTGTCGAGCGCCGTCTCCTTTTCAATGATCGAGGCCAGAATCAGCGCTTCGTACTTCGTGGCGAGCGGCAGGTCCGCAGCGCGGCTTTCCCAGGCCGCCTCCAGTTCGCCCTGCATACGTCGGTAGGCCATCCGCAGCAGGTCCAGATCCGACGTGCCGCGCGGAAACCGGTAGGTGTCCGGAAAGAACTGGCCTTCGGGATGAATGCCGTCGGCGCCCAGACTGCGCATGACCTCGGCCGAATCCTTTCCCGACAGCGTCTGCGCGATCGACTCATCCGCCGTCATGAGCTTGCGAATGTCCGCGAAGCGGGCGCCTTCGATGAAGGTGACGCCGTGCAGGATGACCTGACCGGAACTCAGCGTATCGAGCAGGCTGCGGGGAGTGGCGCCGGGGGCTAGCGCGTACTCGCCGGCTTTGAGTCCCCCCTGGCGCTGGGTCAGTCGCGCCCAGACGATCCAGACGTCGGGCTGGTCGAGCCAGCCTCGCTGATTCAACTGCATGGCGACGGTGCGAAGAGACGCGCCCTTCTCGACTTCGAATGTGGCCGTTTCATGCAGTCCCGCGATGGGCGTCTGCAGCCAGACATGGGTCCGCCATGCGATCAAGGCCGCCGCCGCAGCGGCCACGACGATCAGCGCCATCACGATGCGCAGAAGGCTTCGCATCACAGTGCCAGCGCCTGGGACAATTGTGCAGCCACGGGAAACGTTTCCCAGGATTGGTCCTGCAACTGATTCACCGGACGGATGCCGCGCACGGCATTGGTCAGGAACACCTCAGTCGCCTCCGCGAGATCGTGCGGCCAGAGCGGCTCTTCGCTGCAGGACACGCCCAGCTGCAACGCGACCCGCAATACCTGCGCGCGCATCACGCCGCGAACACCGCAGAAACGCAGATCGGGCGTCAGCAGTGCCCCGCCCTTCACGATGAAGACGTTGCCTGCCGTCGCGCTGACCAGTTCGCCCTCGGTATCGCACAGCAATCCCTCGTCGATCGCGGTGTCGTGCCACTCGTTCTGTGCCAGCACTTCCTCGAGTCGATTGAGATGCTTCATGCCGGCGAGCGCCGGATTGCGGCTCAGGCGTGTGTCGCACCAGCGCAGTTTCAGGCCGCCGCGCTTGTCCGGCGCTGGCGCGGGATGAACGGTCAGTGTTCGATTGGTCCGTGACATCGGGTCAGGCCGGTAGCCTCTGCCGCCTGCGCCTCGCGTGATGACGATCTTCAGCACGCCCTCGCGATGCGCTGCAGCGAGGATGGCGATATCGGCGCTCAGCTCGGCGGGAAACGCAATGCCGAGGCGCCGGCAACTGTCCTGCAGACGCTGCAGGTGCGCGTCGAGAAAGCGCACCTTTCCATCGCTCAGCCGCATCGTCTCGAACAGGCCATCGCCATAGTTGAAGCCGCGATCGTCGACCGGCAGCGCGTGAGCCGGATCATCGATGGGTGCGCCATTGTGCAATCCGGCGACGCTCACTGCGCGATCTCCGTCAGCGCACGCAGTACGCCGCGCGCTTTCGCACGCGATTCGTCCAGTTCGCGCTCGGGGATCGAGTCAGCGACGACTCCAGCGCCCGCGCGCAGCGAAACACGGTTGCCACGCACTTCCAGCGACCGGATGAGGATATTGAAATCCATGCTGCCATCGCGGTTCAGATAGCCGAGGGAGCCAGTGTATGCGCCGCGCGGCGTGCGTTCGAGTTCCGCGATGATCTCCATGCAGCGGACCTTGGGACAGCCGGTGATCGTGCCGCCTGGAAAGACTGCGGCGAGCACCTGTCCCGGCGTAATGTCGTCCCGCAGGCGGCCGCGGACGTTGGAAACGATGTGGTGCACGTGCTCGTAGGATTCGATGGTCATGAATTCATCGACCTGGACACTGCCGGCCTCGCAGATGCGGCCGAGATCGTTGCGCTCCAGATCGATGAGCATGACGTGCTCGGCGCGTTCCTTGGGATGCGCATGCAGTTCGCGAATGAGATTCGCATCGGACTGCGAATCGCGGCCTCGCGGCCTCGTGCCGGCAATCGGGCGCGTTTCGACGATCCGGTCGCGCACGGCAACCAGTCGCTCCGGCGACGAACTGACGATGGCGATGTCATCCAGCACCGCCAGTCCGCAGAAAGGACCGGGATTGGTCCGTCGCAGGCGTTCGTACAGATGCACGGGCGTCACGCCGTCGCGCAGACGCGCATGCCAGCCGCGCGACAGATTCACCTGGTAGATGTCGCCGGCGGCGATGTAGTCGAGCGCGCGTGCGACTGTGTCGAGATAGTCCGACGGTGCGTCTTCGACGACGTCGCTGTCGATCAATGCCTGTGGTTTCGAGGATGCCGGCCGCGCGGCCGCGAGATCGGCTTCGATCACATCGAGCAATGAGGCGCTGGCTGCTTCGGCCACGATCCAGCCCTGCCCCGTGTCGCGTCGATGAATGACGCCCGCAGGTATCCGGACGGCCTGCGCAATCGAGCCGGCGCTTCGAGGCAATCGCAGACGCGGTTCGATCTGTGCAGCAAGCTCGTAGCCGAGATACACCAGCCAGCCGCCATGAAACGGCAGCGCCGAGTCGACGCGCGCCGCGCGCTCCTGCGACCACCACGCATCCAGTGCAGCGAGGAATGTGCCTTCCTGTCCGCCCGAGAGCCGTTGATCCGACTGCAACGTCAGGCGCTCGCCGGGAAAGGCGAAAAGAATATCGAACCGCCCCAGCGGTTCCGCCGCAGCGGCACTTTCGAAGAGTGCGGGATAACGCCGCGGATTCGCAGCGTGCAGATCGAGCAGCGCGGTCGGCGAGACCGAAACAGGTCGGACCGCCGGCGCGGCGCTCATGTCCCGGATCAGAGCTTGCGGAAGATCAGGCTTCCGTTCGTGCCGCCGAAGCCGAACGAATTCGACAGGGCCACGTCGATCGACATCGGGCGCGCCGTCTTCGGCACGTAGTCCAGATCGCAGCCTTCGCCCGGGTTGTCGAGGTTGATGGTCGGCGGCGCGACCTGATCGCGGATCGCCAGCACCGAGAAGATCGCTTCGACTGCGCCGGCCGCGCCGAGCAGATGCCCGGTCATGGACTTGGTCGAACTCACGGCGAGTTTCGCGGCGTGATCGCCGAAGCAGCGCTTCATGGCCAGCGTCTCGGCACGGTCGCCCAGATCGGTCGAGGTGGCGTGCGCATTGATGTACTGGACGTCGGACGGATTCAGCTTCGCATCGCGCAGCGCGTTGGCCATCGCGAGTCGCGCGCCTTCGCCGTCATCCGGCGGCGCGGTGATGTGATGGGCATCGCCGCTCATGCCGAAGCCGACGAGTTCGGCATAGATGCGCGCACCGCGCGCCTTGGCGTGTTCGTATTCTTCGAGCGTCAGTGCGCCCGCGCCATCGGACAGCACGAAGCCATCTCGATCGCGATCCCACGGACGGCTGGCCGCCTGCGGATCGTCATTGCGGGTCGACAGCGCGCGCGCCTGGCAGAAGCTGCCGAGACCCAGCGGCGTGGTCGCCATTTCGCCGGCACCGGCGATCATGACGTCGGCATCGCCGTACTGAATGAGTCGTGCCGCAAGACCGATGGCATGCGTCGATGTCGTGCAGGCCGTGACCGTGGCGATGTTCGGCCCGGTGAGCTTCAACTGGATCGACACATGGCCGGAGATCATATTGATGATGCTGCCCGGCACGAAGAACGGAGAGATCTTCTTCGGGCTGTGCGTCTCGATGTATTTCTCGTAGTTCTCTTCGATCGTGTGCAGGCCGCCGATGCCGGCGCCCATCGCGACACCGATACGCGGCGAATTTTCCGGCGTAACGGTCAGGCCCGAATCCTTGAAGGCCTCGATCGCGGCGGCGTAGCCGTAATGCATGAACGGATCCATGCGCCGCAGTTCCTTCGCCGGCAGATACTTTTCGGCATCGAAGTCGGCGACCGGCCCATGGAAGCGGACCGGAAAGGCGCTGACATCGAAGGTCTGGATCGGCCCGATGCCGCTCTTGCCGGCCAGTACGTTCTTCCATGCCTCTTCGACGGCACTGCCGACGGGAGAAATGATGCCCAGACCGGTGATGACGACGCGTCGCTTGGACAAGCGCTTACCTCGGAGATCGGCGGTGGAAGAAGGAAATCAAATCGAGTGGTCGGCCTGCCCTCCGTGGCGGATCGACCCGTTGCCTGAAGAGGTGCGCACGCCGACGGCTGCGCACCTTGAGTACTTCAGGCCTGTTCGTCTCAGGCTTGTGCGCGGCGTTCGGTGATGTAGTCGATCGCCTGCTGCACAGTGGTGATCTTCTCGGCGTCCTCGTCCGGAATCTCGGTTTCGAACTCTTCTTCCAGCGCCATCACCAGCTCGACGGTGTCGAGGGAATCGGCGCCCAGATCGTCGACGAAGGAAGCGTCGTTGGTGACTTCTTCTTCTTTGACGCCCAACTGTTCGGCGACGATGGCTTTGACCTGCTGTTCAATACTGCTCATTGCTGTACGAGTCCTCTGTGAGACTGCTTGAAACCCTTCCAAAGACCGACCCTTTTATTGTGGGGAGGGTCGTACGGGGGGCGTATTCTAAGTTAAGTGACTGAGGCGGCCAACATTTCCGAATGAGGCCGCATAACAACGACTTGACATCTTCAAACCATGTACATGCCGCCGTTCACGTGCAGCGTTTCCCCGGTGATGTAACTCGCCTGGGGCGATGCGAGAAACGCGACGGCATGGGCAATGTCTTCCGGGGCGCCGAGACGGCCCAGGGCGACCTGGTTCGCGAGCTGTTGTTGCTGTTCCGCCGCAAGTTGCGCCGTCATGTCGGTGGCGATGAATCCGGGCGCCACGACGTTCACGGTGATGTTGCGTGAGCCAACCTCGCGAGCCAGCGATTTGCTGAAACCGATGATGCCGGCCTTGGCGGCGGCGTAGTTGGTCTGGCCGGCGTTACCCATCACACCGACGACGGAAGCGATGTTGATGATGCGGCCGCGACGCGCCTTCATCATGCCGCGCAGCACGGCCTTCGACAGGCGAAACACCGAGGCGAGATTCGTGTTCATGATCTCGTCCCATTCCTCCGCCTTCATGCGCAGCAGCAGGTTGTCGCGCGTGATGCCGGCATTGTTCACCAGCACGGTGACCGGGCCTTCCTTACCTTCGATGTCCTTGAGTGCAGCGTCGACCGAATCCTGCTGCGATACATTCAGCACGAGGCCGCGACCCTTGAAGCCGCCTTCGCTCAGCCACTGGGTGATGCCCTGCGCACCGCTCTCGCTGGTCGCCGTCCCGATGACCGTCGCACCGCGCTGCGCGAGTTCCTGCGCGATGGCGCGACCGATGCCGCGCGACGCGCCGGTGACCAGCGCAATGTCTTCGTTCATGGAAACAGGGGTCATGCGTTCTCCTTGCATGCCTGCAATGCGGCCTGCAGCGAATCGCCGTCTTCGATCGCGAGCATCGCGATCTCCTTGTTCTTTTCGATGCGTCGATTGAGACCCGTGAGCACGCGGCCCGGACCGCATTCAACGATCACGCGCGCACCGCCGGCGACGATCGCCTGGATCGTCTGCGTCCAGCGCACCGGCTTGACGAGCTGCTGCACCAGCGCTTCGCGGATGCTGTCGGCATCGCCATGTTTGCGGACGTCGACGGTGTAGATGTCGCGCACCTGCGGTGCGTCGAAATGCGTGTCCTTGAGCCGCTGCGCGAGTTTCTCGGCCGCGGGAGCCATCATCGCGCTGTGCGACGGTACGCTGACCGGCAGCTTGATGGCGCGCTTCGCGCCGCGCGCCTTGAGCAGTTCGATCGCACGATCGACGGCGGAAGCGGCACCGGCGATGACGATCTGTCCGGGCGAATTGAAATTGGCGGATTGCACGACGTCGCCTTGCGCCGCTTCTGCACAGGCCGCTTCGACATCGGCATCCTCGGCGCCGAGGATCGCGGCCATCGCGCCCTGTCCGGCGGGAACCGCAGCCTGCATGGCCCGGCCGCGAAACTGCACGAGTGCGGCTGCCGTCTTGAAATCGAGCGCGCCCGAAGCGACCAGTGCGGAATACTCGCCGAGGCTGTGACCTGCCATCGCTGCCGGCATTCCGCCGCCATGCTTGCGCCACACCCGCCATGTCGCGACACCGGCCGCGAGCATCGCGGGCTGGGTGCGTTCGGTTTCGCCGAGCAGGGCTTCCGGCCCCTCCTGGCACAGCTTCCAGAGGTCATAGCCGAGCACATCGGAGGCTTCGGCAAATGTTTCCTGCACCAGCGGCTCGGCGCCGGCGAGCGCGCTCAGCATGCCGACCGACTGCGAACCCTGCCCCGGAAAGACGAAGGCGAACGTCATCTATTGATCCTGACTGGGAAAAACGGCGCGCGATTATAGCGATCAGCGCCGTGCTGGCCAGCGCTGCAGATACAGGCAAACCCCGAGCGCTCCCAGAAATCCGCCGACGGCGCCATACAGATGCGCATCGACGATCACGGGCATGTCGCCAGAAAGTGGCAATGCGCCCTGCCATTGCTCCCAGACCAGCTTGCCGACCAGCACCAGGGTCAACGTCAACGCGAGGGACCTGCTTTCGTGCCGCCACCCGGCCACGGCGCCGGCCGCCAGGGCGCCATGAAGCACCCCCGACAGACCCACATACCACTGCAGTTGTGGCTCAAAAAGAACAAACCCCACGTCGATGCTGACCGCGCTGGCGAGCAGCACGATCAGCCATTGCCGGGGGGTGTAATCGCGTCCGAACAGGGTCGCGATCAGGGCCGCGCCCATCACATTCAATAGGAGATGCGCAATGCCGCCGTGGACGAGATGCCCGGTCAGCAGCCGCCAGTACGCGCCTTCCAGGACCGCGGCGCGCTCGTAACGCAATGCAAGACGAACCGGTTCGCCGCCGAACTCCAGCAGAACGGACACGGCGCAAAGCAGTCCAAGCAGCCACAGTCCATGGACGCGGCTGCCTTGCCGTGCAGGCTGTGAACCTGTCGTGTCCCGGCGACCCTCGCTCATGCTTTCATCCTGCTTTGTTATGATCCGGCGCGTTTCGCAGGGTCGCTTTCAGCATCATGGCTCTGTGTCGATTCTCATAAGGATTGCATGACATGCCCGTTACCCGTGTCTCCCGACTGACCTCGCTGCGTCTCGCGCGCGGCTTCACACTGATCGAAATCATGGTCGTGGTGGTCATCCTCGGCATTCTGGCCGCGCTGGTCGCGCCGAATGTCATTCGCCGCATCGACGATGCGCAGATCGCCAAGGCCAAGCAGGATATCCGTTCGTACGAAACCGCCCTGAACCTGTTCCGCATGGACAACTTCAAGTATCCGACGACCGATCAGGGACTCGCTGCGCTCGTCGCCAAGCCTGGCGACACCTCGATCCGCAACTGGCGCGAAGGCGGTTACATCAGCGGCCTGCGCAAGGATCCGTGGGGCAACGATTACCACTACCAGAATCCCGGTTCGCACGGCGAGTACGATCTGTTCACGCTGGGAGCCGACGGCGTCGAAGGCGGCGAAGGCATCAATGCCGACGTCGGCAACTGGACCATAGAGTAACGAGTTGCGCCGTTCGACGGCGCAGCCATTTCCGGCACCCGCCGGCTTCCCATGCCAGGCATCCACCGGTCCACGCATCCCTCTTCGCATCGCGCGACATCGCGTAGCGCGGCGGGCTTCACGTTGCTGGAAATTCTGGTCGTCATCATCGTCATCGGCGTCATCGTGGCCTCGGCGACGCTGTCGATCGGCGTGCTCGGCCGCGACCGCGAATCCGAAGAACAGATGCAGCGCATCTGGGCCGTCCTCAAACAGGCGCGCGAGGAAACGGAACTGCAGGGTCTGGATCTCGGCATGTTCGTCTCGGCGACCGGCTATGAATTCCTGCGCTACGACGGCCGCGAAAAGCGCTGGCTGCCCATCGATGGCGATCCGCTGTTCGCTCCGCGCGTCGCACCCGAGGGCTTGCGTTTCCGCCTGTGGGTGGAAGCGCGCGAGATCGTCATGAAGCCCGGCCCGGTGGATCGCTCCGACAAGGACGAGGACAAGAAGTGGCTGCCGCAGATCTTCATTCTGTCGAGCGGCGATGTCATGCCCTTCGAACTGCAGGTCGAGCGCGATTCCGAACCGGCCATCTGGCGCGTGGTCTCGCTACCCGACACCGATCTGCGCCTCGAGCGGCGCACGGGCATGGAGCCCTGGGCGGTCATCGCGCAGACCAGGCCGCCGACCGACAAGGACAAAGAGAAGGACGCGCGCAATGCGAAGCGCTGATTCCTTCCGCCGGCGTCTGCGCGGCTTCACGCTGATCGAAGTGCTGGCTGCGCTCGTGATCGTCTCGCTCGGCATGCTCGCCGTGATCCAGGCCGTCAGCGAAACCGCACGCAACAGCACCTACGTACGCGACAAGACCGTGGCGCACTGGGTGGCGATGAACCAGCTCACCCTGACCCGTCTCGCACCCAGCCCGCCCAAGATCGACAAGACCTCCGACGAAGTCGAAATGGCCGACCGCCGCTGGCGCTGGACCATGGAAGTCACGCAGAGCCCGCTCGAGAGCGTGCGCCGCATCGAAGTCAGCGTGCGCCCGGAAGATGCCGACGAGAAATCGTCGCTCGCCTTCGTGACCGGCTTCTATGGCACGGCGATCGCCCCACCCGGTACGACCGCGGTGCTCTGGCAGCAATCGGGGAACGAACAGGGCGACGGCAAGGACGATGGCAAGAAGGACGACGACAAGAAAGATCAGGACCCGCCGCCGCCCGCTCAGCCAGATCCGGGCGAACCGGTCGACACGCCCGTCATTCCGGAACCGGAGCCGACCGAGTGAAGCCCATCGCGCACACGGGTGGATCGAAGGCGCGCGGCTTCACGCTGCTCGAAGTGCTGATCGCGGTCGCGATCTTCGTCATCGTCGGCATGCTGGCGATGACGGGCTACAACGAACTGATGAAGCAGACCGATCGCGTCGATGAAGGCACCGCACGTACCCGCGCCATCCAGGCGACGATGATGCGCATGAGCCAGGATTTCGCCCTGCTCGAACCGCGCGCGGTGCGCCCTGCGCTCGGCGAGGATCCTGTTCCCGCCTTGCGCGCGGGCGGCGAAACCGGCGGCATCGAGCTCACGCATTCCGGATGGAGCAATCCCGCGGGCGTGCCGCGCCCGACGCTGCAGCGCGTTTCCTATCGACTGGAAGACACGGAGCTCTATCGCGACTACTGGCCGGTGCTCGACCGGACCCAGAGCGTCGAGCCGGTGAGCGTCGTGCTGCTCGACAGGGTGAAGAGCGTGTCGGTGCGCTACATGGGCGCCGATCGCGACTGGAAGGAACAGTGGCCGCCGCTCGGTTTCTCCGGTCCGACGCTGCGCTATGCCCTGCCCATCGCCGTAGAGATCACGCTGGAGCTCGAAGACTGGGGCAAGATCGTGCGGGTCGTGGAGGTCGCGGGATGAGATCCGGGCGACAGGCGACAGGCGACAGGCGACAGGCCGCAAAACATCAGCGCGGCGTCGCGTTGATCACGGCGGTGCTGATCGTGGCGCTGGCCACCATTCTCGCGGTGAACGTCGGCTTCAAGGCCTATCTCGACCAGCGTCGCGCCGCGACCATGTTCGCGCTCGACCAGGGATTCGAAGTGGCGATGGGCGCCGAAGCCTGGGCGGCCGACATCCTGAAACGCGATGCGTCGAACGGCGGTTCGAAGGTCGACGACTTCACGGAGGAATGGGCGACGCCGATTCCGCCGATTCCCGTCGATGGCGGCGAAGTCGCCGGCCAGCTCGAAGACATGCAGGGCCGGTTCAATCTCAACAGCCTCGTCAAGGTCGACAACGGCGAACTCGTGGCCGATCCGGCCGCCGTGCAGCGCTTCAAGAATCTGCTGGCGCTGCTGGAACTCGAAGACAAGTGGGCCGACATGATCGTCGACTGGCTCGACTCCGACATCAACCCGAACTTCCCCGACGGCGCCGAGGACAACGTCTACACCTCGCTGACGCCGGCCTACCGGCCGCCGAACATGCGCATCACCCGCGCCAGCGAACTGCTGGCATTGAACGAGTTCGGCCTCGAGCGCTACCGGCGCCTCGAACCGTTCGTCACCGCATTGCCGCCGGGAACGGCAATCAATCTGTGTACCGCAGCGCCCGAAGTGCTCGACGCGCTGCTCGGCAATGGCGTGAGCCAGTTCACGCGCGATCGCAAGAACGTCATCGAGATGCGCAAGCTGCGCTGCTTTCCCAGTCTCCAGGATTTCAATGCGCAGCTCGATGCCAAGGTCAGACAGGAGTATCAGGACGGCCGCGTCATCGACGAGAGCAGCAGTTACTTCCGCGCCAACGTCTGGGTCACTATTGGCACTACCCAGTTCACCCTGTACAGTCTTCTGAATCGTACCAATGGAATGGTGCGTCCCATCCTGAGAAGCTTCGGAACCGACTGATGACAGAAGCGCTGGTCATCCGCCTCAAACCCACTTCGTCCGCCGTCGCAAGCGACGTTCCGCAATCCATCGATGCTGAATGGATCGCCGTCGATGGCAGCGGTGCGCGTCACGGCAATGTGCAATCCGGTCCGCTGGCCAATGCCGCCGGGTTTGCCGGCGGTCGCAAAGTGATCGTCATCGTTCCGGGCACCGACGTCTATCTCGCCGAACCCGTCCTGCCGGTGAAGAGCGGCGCCAAGCTGCTGCAGGTGGTGCCGTTCGCGCTGGAAGAACAGATGGCGACCGACATCGACGATCTGCACTTCGCCGTCGGACGTCGCGACGATCGTCCCGGCACGCCCGTCGCCGCCGTTGCGCGCGAACAGATGCAGTCCTGGGTGGAGGCATTGCGCAGTGCCAGTCTCCACGTCGATGCGATCTATCCGGAGACGGCCGCCCTGCCCGTCACGCCCAACGGCGTCACGCTCCTGGTCGACGACGCGCGCGTGTTCGTGCAGCGCGAAGCGACACCCGGTGCGGTCCTCGACGTGCAGCCGCTGATCGAAGCGGTGCAGCTCGGGCTGGCATCGGGCGACGACTCGCGCGAACACGTGACGATCTACCTGACCGAAAGCGTGTACGAGCACGAGCGCGACCTGTTCGAAGGTCTGCGCGAGTTCACGGCCAGCCTGCAACTGAAGCTGCTGCCCGACGGCCCGCTGCCGCTGCTGGCGGCCAACGTGATGACGAAGCCGTCGATCAATCTGCTGCAGGGCGCCTTCGCGCCGAAGACCCGCCTGCGCATGTCGTTCGCGCCGTGGCGTTATGCGGCCGCATTGCTGGTCGCCTTCCTCGCGCTGCATGTCGGGCTCAATGCCTGGCAGTTCTTCGATCTGCAGCGCAAGGAGCAACGCCTCGACGCCGAGATCGCACAGGTGTTCCAGCAGGCGATGCCGGGAGCACCGGTGCCGGATGCAATTGGTGCGCGCAAGCAGGTCGAGATGCGGCTCAATGCCTTGCGCGGCAGCGGCCCGACCAGCGGCGTGCTCACGACGCTGGGCATGCTCGTCGACGCGATGGCCCAGGCGCCGGGCGCCAGCCTCGAAGCCCTGTCGTACCGCGACAGGGCCACCGATCTCCGAATCCTTGCCCCTTCCGTCGATCAGCTCGACAAGATCCAGCACGTTGCCGTCGAACGCGGTTTCTCCGCCGAGATCCAGTCGGCCAGTCCCCGCGATTCGAAGATCGAAGGGCGTCTGAAACTCAAGCAGTCGGGCGCCTGAGACAGGAAGCACGTTCATGCAGAAGATCCAGGACTGGTACCGAACCCTCAAACCGCGCGAACGCGTCATCGTGCTCGCGGGCGGCCT
Organism: Povalibacter sp.; assembly: GCF_036735925.1. NCBI lineage: Bacteria > Pseudomonadati > Pseudomonadota > Gammaproteobacteria > Steroidobacterales > Steroidobacteraceae > Povalibacter > Povalibacter sp. Next base: position 85,705 of record NZ_DAINNK010000003.1, on the reverse strand, counting down.
CATCGTCGTCGCTGTCGCCCTCTATACGCTGGCCCTCGCACCGTTCTACAAGGCGCTGCATGAGCGCAGCGAACGCGTGCAGCGCAAGGAAGCGGATCTGGCCTGGATGCGCAGCGTCGCGGGCGAGGTCCTGACGCTCGGCGCCAATCAGCCGATCGGCAGCGGACCCACGGGCGAATCGCTGGTCGTTCTCGTCGATCGCACGGCGCGCGAGTGCGGTGTCGGCTCGGCGCTCACCGGCCAGACGCCGAACGGTGACAACGGCATCCGCGTGCGCCTCGAGGCGGCGGCCTTCAACGTCCTCGTGAAATGCCTGGGCAACCTGCAACAGGCCCACGCCATCAGCATCGAACAGGCCACGTTCGACAAGGCATCGCGTCCCGGTCTCGTCAACGCCAGCCTCGTGCTGAATCGCGCTCCCACCTGAATGAAAAAAGTCTGGCTCATGGTCGCGCTCGGCGTCGCGGCCTATCTCGTGTTTGCGCTGGTCACGGTGCCGGCCAGCGTCGTCGCTTCGTTCCTGCCGCCGGGCGTGGTGGCTGCCGGAACGGAAGGAACGGCCTGGAATGGACGGGCGGCGACCGTCGTCGTGGGTGGGGCGCCGATCGGTAGCATCACGTGGAAACTTCATGCATTGCCGCTGCTGGCCCTGAAGCTGAAGGCCGATGTGAAGGTGACGCGCAGCGACGGTTTTCTGCAGGCAACCGTTGCGACTTCCGGCGGCGAAGATCTCTCGCTGACCCAGTTCACCGGCTCGCTGCCGCTGGCCTCATTGCCGCCCGGGGCGATGCCCGGCGGCTGGACAGGTACGTTGAACATGCGACTGGCGCGACTGGACCTCACGAACGGATGGCCGGTCGGTGCCGACGGCACCCTCGAAGTCATCGATCTCGTCGGGCCGGCACGCAAGCCGGTCGGGATGGGCAGCTACAAGATCATCTTCCCGCCCGAACTCACCGGCAATGAACTGGTCGGCGCGCTGTCCGACATGGGCGGCCCGCTGGAGATCGCGGGCAACGTCCGGCTGAGCGCCAATCGCAGTTATCTCATCGAAGGCTCCGTGGCCACCCGACCCGAGGCAAGCCAGTCCATGACGGATTCGCTGCAGATCCTCGGCACGCCCGATGCCCAGGGGCGACGTCCCTTCTCGCTCTCGGGAACGATGTAAATCCGCCCTGCCCGCAGTTCCTGCGCGGCGCTACACTCCCGCCCGATTCCTGGCCAACGCCGGCCGCCCGAATCGCATCCTCGGATCGTTCTTCAAGAGCAATTCCAACCGGGAGAATTTATGCGATCACTCACCGATTCCCGTACCGCGCGCGTCGTTCTCATGACGTCGATCGCGATCCTCGTGACCGCGTGCGGCAAGAAGCAGGAAGAAGCCGCTGCGCCCGCCGCTGCAACGTCAGCCGCCGCCACGACCGCGCTCGAGGGCCAGGTCGATATCGTGGCCTGGCCGGGCTATATCGAGCGCGGTGAAACCGACAGGAGCTACGACTGGGTCAGCAAGTTCGAAACCGATACCGGTTGCAAGGTCAATGTGAAGACCGCCGGCACGTCCGACGAGATGGTCTCGCTGATGACCCAGGGCGGCTACGATCTCGTCACCGCCTCCGGCGACGCCTCGTTGCGGCTCATTCGCGGCGGTACGGTGCAGCCCGTCGACATCGCGCGCGTTCCTTCGTACGACACGCTCGACCCGCGCATCAAGGAAGCCCCGTGGCACTTCGTCGATGGCAAGCACTACGGCGTGCCCTACCAGTGGGGACCCAACGTGCTCATGTACAACACGACCGTCTTCAAGGACGCGCCCACCTCATGGAAGATCCTGTTCGAAGAACAGAAACTTCCGGACGGCAAGAGCAACAAGGGCCGCATCCAGGCCTACGACGGTCCGATCTACATCGCCGACGCCGCGCTCTACCTGATGAGCACCAAGCCTGAGCTCGGCATCAAGGATCCCTACGAACTGACCGAGGCCCAGTACACGGCGGCGCTCGACCTGCTGCGCAAGCAGCATCCGCTGGTGCAGCGCTACTGGCACGACGCCAACGTGCAGGTGCAGGACTTCACGAATGAAGGCGTCGTCGCCTCCAGCACCTGGCCCTTCCAGGTCAATACGCTGATTGCCAACAAGCAGCCTGTTGCCAGCACGGTTCCAGCCGAAGGCGCCACCGGCTGGGCCGATACCACGATGATGCATTCCAGCGCGAAGCATCCGAACTGCGCATACCAATGGCTGGAGTGGTCGATCTCGCCCAAGGTGCAGGGCGATGTGGCCTCGTGGTTCGGATCGCTGCCCGTCGTTCCCGCCGCCTGCAACGGCAACGATCTGCTCGGTGCCGAAGGCTGCAAGAACAACGGCTTCGACAACTTCGAAAAGATCCATTTCTGGCGCACGCCGGAATCGAAGTGCGCCACCCAGGGCGACGCCTGCGTACCGTACAGCCGCTGGGCGACCGATTACGTCGCCATCATGGGCGGTCGCTGAGCAGGAGATTTCACACGGAGATCACGGAGCACACAGAGTTCGGAAAAGGGAGATTTCACACAGAGATCACAGAGAACACAGAGATAGAAATCTGTTCCGAACTCTGTGCTCTCCGTGCTCTCTGTGTGAAATCTTGTTTCTGTTCTCCGCGGTCTCCGTGAACTCCGTGTGAAACACTGACTTTCCCATTCCATGACTGCCGCCATCGAGTTTCGGGATGTCTCGCGCGTCTATGGGGACGTGCGAGCGGTCGACCATGTCTCGCTGCAGATCGGCAGCGGCGAATTCTTCGCCATGCTCGGTCCGTCGGGATCGGGCAAGACCACCTGCCTGCGGCTGGTGGCGGGTTTCGACATCCCCGACAACGGATACATTCTGCTCGACGGCAAGGACGTCACCGGGCTGCCGCCGTACGAGCGCGACGTCAACACCGTCTTCCAGGACTACGCGCTGTTTCCGCACATGAGCGTGCTGGAGAACGTTGCGTATGGCCTGCGGGTGCGCAAGGTCGCGCGCGTGGAACAGCAACGCCGCGCCATGGAAATGCTGGAGCTCGTCAAGCTCGGCGCACTCGCGCAACGCCGCCCGTCTCAGCTCTCGGGCGGACAACGCCAGCGCGTGTCGCTCGCGCGTGCGCTCATCAACCGGCCGCGCGTGCTGCTGCTCGATGAACCGCTCGGTGCGCTCGATCTCAAGCTGCGCGAGGAAATGCAGATCGAACTGAAGAATCTGCAGCGCCAGCTCGCGATCACCTTCGTATTCGTCACGCACGACCAGGGCGAAGCGCTGTCGATGGCGGATCGCGTCGCCGTGTTCAATCACGGCAGGCTGGAACAGCTCGACTCGCCGCGCACGCTCTATACGCGTCCGGCCACGGAATTCGTCGCGCGCTTCGTCGGCAGCGCCAATGTCGCCGGTCGCGAGCTTGCCCGGCAACTCACTGGCATCGCACAGCCCTTCGCGGTACGTGCGGAGAAGATCCGCATCCAGCCCGCGAGTCGGCCGCCGGCGCCCGGCGCGATTCATTGCGACGGCAAGCTGGTCGATATCCAGTATCACGGCGCGACCAGCCGCTGCCATGTGCAGCTCGCCGGCGGCGAGATGTTTGCCGCATCCGTCAGTCACCAGGCCGACCTCGAACACACCGCCATCGGCGCGCCCGTCACGCTGCACTGGTCTGCCGACGACGCCGTGCCGCTCGTCGGAGACAGCGGATGAGCATGGCGGTGACAACATCGGTCGGCGCACCGGGCGGCTGGTTCCGCGGCGCCTCGACGTTCCTGTATCGCCGCCCTGCTTTCTATCTCTCGCTGCTGCTGGTTCCGCCGCTGCTGTGGTTCGGCACGGTGTACCTGGGCTCGCTGTTCCTGCTGCTGGCGAACAGCTTCTATGCCATCGACGAGTTCACCGCGAAGATCGTTTACGAACCGACGCTCGCGACATTCAGGCAGGTGTTCACGCAGCCGGCGCACATCGACATCATCGTGCGCACCGTGGTGATGGCGCTCGCAGTGACCGTAGCGTCTGCCTTCATCGCCTTTCCCGTCGCCAACTACATGGCACGTCATGCGACGCCGCGCCTCAAGGCACTGTGCTACGTCGGCGTGATGCTGCCGATGTGGACCAGCTATCTGGTGAAGGTCTACGCCTGGCGACTCATTCTCGCCAAGCAGGGCATCCTGAGCTGGCTGGTGGATTCGCTGGGACTCACACCCGTGCTGGAAACGATGCTCGAACTGCCGGCGGTCGGCGGTCCGTCGCTCGCCTCCTCCTATCTCGGCATGTTCATCGTGTTCGTGTACATGTGGCTGCCGTACATGATCCTGCCGCTCGCTGCCGCACTCGAGCGTGTCCCGAATGCATTGCTGCAGGCATCCGCCGATCTGGGTGCGCGACCGTTGCAGACCTTCCGCAACGTCACGTTGCCGCTGGCATTGCCAGGGCTGGCGGCAGGCTCGGTTTTCACCTTCTCGCTCACGCTGGGCGACTACATCATTCCGAGCGTCGTCGGCGCGCCCGGCTATTTCATCGGCATGATGGTCTACCAGCAACAGGGAACGGCGGGCAATCTGCCGCTCGCGGCCGCCTTCTCGGTCGTGCCGATCGTCCTGATCATGATCTACCTGACGCTGGTGAAACGCGCCGGAGCCCTCGATGCGCTCTGATGCACGATCGAACCGGGCTTCCTGGCCGACGCGACTCGGCGCGCTGTTCGGACTCGCGTTCCTGAATCTGCCGGTGCTCGTGATCATTCTCTACGCATTCACGACCGACGATCGTACCTACGCGTTTCCGCTGCCTGGCGTGACCCTGCACTGGTTCGAAGCGGCCCTTGCTCGCTCGGACATCTGGGCGGCGATGCGCCTGTCGCTGGGCGTCGCCGCGCTTGCGACGTTGTTCGCCATCATCCTCGGCACGCTCACGGCGCTGGCCCTGGCGCGTTCGCGCTTCTGGGGCCGCGAAGCGATCACGTTCGTACTCATCCTGCCCATCGCCCTGCCCGGCATTGTCACCGGCATCGCGCTGCTCGCTGCGATCAAGGCCGCGCACGTCGATCCCGGCTTCTGGACCATCGTCGCCGGCCACACGACGTTCTGCACTGTCATCGTCTACAACAACGTGGTCGCGCGATTGCGGCGGATGCCGCACAACTGGATCGAAGCCTCGATGGATCTAGGCGCCGACGGCGCGCAGACTTTCCGCTACATCGTGCTGCCGCAGATGGCCACCGCGCTGCTTGCCGGCGGCATGCTGGCCTTCGCACTGTCGTTCGATGAAATCATCGTCACGCTGTTCACGGCGGGACACGACGAAACGCTGCCGATCTGGTTCTTCAACGAACTCTTCCGGCCGCGCGAGCGGCCCATCACCAACGTCGTCGCCGTCATCGTGATGGCGGTGACGCTGCTTCCCATCCTGCTGGCCTACTACCTGACGCGACCGGCGGAAGAGCAGACATGAGGCGTAAGAGTTTCACACGGAGATCACGGAGCACACGGAGCCGGAGATCAAGAGAGAAGAATTTCCACGGGGAAGAAGGGGGACACGGGGAACACGGGGTCTCGGAACAGAAATTTTCTTTCCCCGTGTTCCCCGTGTCCCCCCTTCTTCCCCCGTGGAAACTCTTCCTTCTTGATCTCCGTGGTCTCCGTGATCTCCGTGTGAAATCTCCTTCTCCTTCGAAACGAGGTCGACATGAACACAAAGCTGCTGATCAATGGCAAGTTCGTCGCCGGCAGGGGTTCGAAGGAAGACGTCCTCGATCCCGCCACCGGCAAGGTCATTACGACGGTGGCGGAGGCCTCCGACGAACAGGTTGCCGCCGCGGTGGAAGCCGCGTCGAAAGCCTTCGCGAACTGGTCGGCAACCGTGCCGAAGGACCGTGCGGCACTGCTGCTCAAGGTGGCCGATCACATCGAAAGCGAAGGTGAGGAATACGCGCGGCTGGAATCGATGAACTGCGGCAAGCCGTATGCGGCAGTGCTGGGCGATGAGATCCCGGCGATCGCCGATGTCTTCCGCTTTTTCGCGGGTGCTGCCCGCGCGCAGCACGGCGCGGTTGCCGGCGAGTATCTGCCCGGCTTCACCAGCATGATCCGGCGCGATCCTGTGGGGGTCGTCGCCTCCATCGCGCCCTGGAACTATCCACTGATGATGGCGGCGTGGAAGCTGTCGCCGGCGCTGGCCGCGGGCAATACCGTCGTCATCAAGCCTTCCGAGCAAACGCCGCTGACGGCGTTGAAGCTGGCAACGAAACTCGCCGAACTGTTTCCGCCGGGCGTCGTGAATGTGATCTTCGGCCGCGGTTCGTCCGTCGGTGCTTCGCTGATCTCGCAACCGGGAGTGGCGATGATTTCGCTGACCGGCGATGTCGGCACCGGCGAGAAGGTGCTGCAGGCAGCTTCGAAGAGCATCAAGCGCACGCACCTCGAACTCGGCGGCAAGGCGCCGGTGATCGTCTTCGACGACGCCGATCTCGAATCCGTCGTCGGCGGCGTACGCACATTCGGCTTCTACAACGCAGGCCAGGACTGCACGGCTGCGTGCCGCATCTACGCCGGGCCGAAGATCTACGACAGGCTCGTCGCCGATCTCACGTCCGCCGCCGCATCGATCAAGGTCGGCAAACAGAAGGATGATGGCGTCGAGATGGGGCCGCTGATCAGCGCCAGGCAACGCACGCGAGTCGCCGGGTTCGTCGAACGCGCGGCCGACAGGAAGCACATCGAGATCACGACCGGCGGCAAGGTCCGCAGTGGCGGCGGATTCTTCTATGAACCGACCGTCGTTGCCGGCGCCCGGCAGAGCGACGAAATCGTGCAGCGCGAAGTGTTCGGACCGGTCGTCTCGGTGACCCGATTCAAGGACGCCGACCAGGCCATCGAATGGGCGAACGACTCCGACTACGGCCTCGCCTCTTCCGTGTGGACGAACGATGTCGCCAAGGCGATGCGCGTCGCCTCGCGACTGCAGTACGGCTGCACGTGGATCAACACCCACTTCATGCTGGTCAGCGAAATGCCGCACGGCGGCATGAAACGGTCGGGCTACGGCAAGGACCTGTCCGCATACGCGCTGGAGGACTACAGCGTCGTGCGGCACGTCATGGTGAAGCTCTGAAACGGAAAGCCCGCCATGAAGGCGGGCTTTCCGGTGCGACGATGCGCGACTCGCGATTACTGACGGCGACGGCGGCGTGCCAGGCCGGCACCCAGCAGGCCCATGCCGAGCAGGCCCAGGGTGGCCGGTTCGGGAACGCTGGTGGTGGCGAACGCATGATTGTCGGACTCGAACGCGAACTGCGTGGTCGAGAAATCGATGCGATCGAACGTCGTGTCGAAGAGGAAGTTCACATAGCGGTTGGAACCGGCGGCCGTCTGGTCGCCCAGCGCGGTGCCGGAAGCAATCACGTCCTTGCCGGTGATGGTCGCAAGCAGCGAACCGTTGCTGTAGAAGCTCAGCGTGTTGTAGTCGTCGATCGATCCCCAGTAGAGACCGAAGTAGTTGTACGACGTGCCGGCGTCCGCCTGGAACGTGCCCGTGCCCGAGGCCTGCGGCCAGGCAACCGAGTAGTAATTCGTAGTGTCGCCGGCCGGTGCGGCGGACTCACCGCTGATCGAGGTGTCCAGCACGTTGCCGGCACCGGTGTAGTTGCCGGGTTTTACGAGGCTGCCCTCGAAATCGAATACCGTTGCACCCGCAACCGTCGTGGTCTGGCCTTCGGTGAACGTTGTGATGTATGCGGCGTTCGCGGCCATCGGGGCAGACAGCAGCGCCATCGACACAGCCTTGCAAAGCAGGTTCATGAGAGCGGTTTCTCCGTGTTTCCGGGGCGGCATCAGTGCCGCGTGCCCGTATGAGTGCAGCATTCGGGCCAGCCGCGGAAATACCGGCATTCCTGCCGTTCCCTCGGCGCCAGTGTCAGTCCTGCCGACAGCCAGGCGCTCTCGTACCCGACATAACGACGTCGACCGTTCGCCCTGCAGGACACTTCGCAACACGCCTTCCGGACACTGGCCGCAAGGCGCTCATCGACCGATTCTGCAACCACCGAATTTTCCCGAGCCGACATGGAGTGAACGATGGCCACCCAGCGCCGCAAGACGACCCGCAAAAGCACCGCCCCTTCGCGCAAGACCGGCGAGACCAACGTGCGAATCCTCAGTGCCGCCGACGGCGAATCCGGCCGGGCACGAACGATCCTGTACGTGCACGGCATCGGCAACAAACCGCCGGCCGAGATCCTGAAGTGCCAGTGGGACGAGGCCCTGTTCGGCTTCAATCTCGGCGAACGCAGCCGGCTCGCCTACTGGGTGAACCGCGTCCTCTATCCGCTGCCGACCAAGGCGAGCTGCAAGATGGCGGATGCCACGCAGGATCTCACCTCGGCGACGGCCGACGCTGTGGCCATCCGGGCGCTGGCTGACGCCGATGAAGGCATCGAGCCGCTGCTGCCTGTCGATGCAGAAAAGAAAAGCGAACGCGACGTGCTGCGACGGATCGCCGAACGCGCCCTCCATTCACCACCGTCCTCGACGCAGATCGGCGCGGCCGATTTCCATGCCCGCGTCCTGCCGCTGCCGAAGCCGTTGCGCGAGTTCATCACCCGGCGCATCACCAAGGCCTTCCTCAAGGACGTCAACGAATTCCTGTTCGTGAAGGAACGCCGCGATGCCATGCGCGAAAGCGTGCTGTCGCGGCTGCGCACGGGCGGCGGCCCGTTCATCGTCATCGCTCACAGCCAGGGTTCGATGGTCGCCTACGATGCGTTGAGCACGCTCACGCAGGCGGACGGCGTCGAGATCGATCTGCTGATCACGATCGGCTCGCCGCTGGGACTCAAGGAAGTGCAGGACCAGCTCAAGACCATCACCAACCAGAAGAAGGGACTGCGCGTGCCGCCCATCGTCAAACGCTGGGTGAACGTGGCCGATCCGCTCGATCCGGTGTGTGCCGACAAACGGCTTGCCGGCGACTACTCGCCGACCGATGGCGTTCGCGTCGAAGACATCGTGCAGTGGAATGCCGACTCGCCGCGCGACCCGCATTCGGGTTCGGGCTATCTGCGGCTTCCCGAAGTGCGCGGCCCGGTGCGCGCCGCGATCGATCGCGAACTGTTCCAGCGCATCGCGCCCTTCACCATCGCGCGCGACCTGGTCGCGCAGATGGAGGCCGGCGTCGCCGAGGAACGGCACGCGGTGCTGATCGAACTGCGCGATCAATGGGAACCGGGTGCGTCCTCGCGCCCGGCCGACACGGTGCGCGACGACGTCGTGCAGTGGATCAGGAGCGCGATCGGCAAGACGAAGCCGAAGCTGTCCGAGGACGACGTCGATCTCGAACCGCTCGCCAGCTATGTCGCGGCCAAGCTGACGCGCACGGAAATCGAGCGCATGTCCGAGGAGTTGCATCTGCAATCGGTGTACCGGGTGTTTCGCAATGCCCGCAAGCGCGCCCTGCTCGATCAGTCCATCAACGTCCTGCAGTGCGCCACCGCACACCGCGGCTACGATTCGCGCGGCCAGGGCATCGCCTGGGCCGTGCTCGATACGGGCATCGATCCACTGCATCCGCACTTCGGCTACGGCACCGGCAGTTCGAACATCGGCAATGTCTTCGATTGCCTGAGTCCCGGCGACATTCGCAGCTGGGATTCGAAGAAGGCGCCGCGGGTCGGCGTCGACGGCAACGGCCATGGCACGCACGTCGCAGGCATCATCGCGGGCAGCATTCACGATCTCGGCATCAGCGGCATTGCGCCTGCGGTGAAACTGCACTCCTACAAGGTCCTGAACGACGATGGCCGTGGCAGCGACGCCAAGATCATCAAGGCGCTCGACCATATCTATGAACTCAATCGCAATGCGTCGTCGCTCGTCATCCACGGCGTCAACCTGAGCCTCGGCGGCGCCTTCGATCCCGAAGCCTTCGGCTGCGGCGACACGCCGATCTGCAAGCAGCTGCGCAAGCTGTGGCGTCAGGGCGTCGTCGTCGTGCTCGCGGCGGGCAACGAGGGCTATCTGGAACTGCAGCAGGGTGATGAAGTCATCGGCCTGAACACCGATCTGTCGATCGGCGATCCGGCGAATCTCGACGAGGCGATCGCCGTCGGTTCCATCCACAAATCGAAGCCGCATCTCTACGGCATTTCCTATTTCAGTTCGCGCGGGCCGACGGCGGACGGCCGCTGCAAGCCGGATCTGGTGGCGCCGGGCGAGCGCATCGTGTCGTGTCGGGCCGGCGCCAATCCGAAGACCAAGACCCGCAGCAACCTGTACGTCGCCATGAGCGGTACCAGCATGGCGGCGCCGCATGTGTCCGGCGTCGTGGCCTGCTTCCTGTCCGCGCGTCGCGAGTTCATCGGATACCCGGAACGCGTCAAGCAGATCCTGCTCGATGCCTGCACGGACCTGAAGCGCGATCGCATGCACCAGGGCGCCGGCATGCCGAATCTGGTAAAGATGCTGCTGGGCAGTTGACGACGACATACGGCAACTACTGCTTTCGCGGCCCGCGGCAGGACGATGGGATAACGGCCACGCGCATGAAAACTACAACGACCTGGTCCTGCTCCCCCCTCCTGCGTGGCATTGCGCGAGGCGCGTCCGCGTTGCTGCTGTGTGCGCTCGCCGCCTGCGCCTCGCTGAAGGAACGCCCGGAACTGCCGCCGGAATCCGCGCAGCCCATCGGGCAGACCACGGAGCTGGACCGGCTCATCGACAGCCACGAGTCGCGGCATCCCGGGCAGTCCGCGTTCCGCCTGCTCAAGGAGGGACCGGAAGCCTTTGCCTCGCGCGTGCAGAGCGCGCGCCTCGCCGGCCGCAGCCTCGACGTGCAGACCTACATCTGGCACGCCGATCTCACCGGACTGTACCTCGTCGGCGAGCTGCTCAAGGCGGCGGATCGCGGCATTCATGTCCGGGTGCTGATGGACGACATGGACGCCCGTGCCCGGAACGCCGGTTTCGCCGCCCTCGCCGCCCATCCCGGCATCGATGTGCGCATGTTCAATCCCTTCGCTTCGCGCAATGGATTCTTTGCCTACATCGGCGAAGGACTGACCAGCTTCACGCGCGTCAACCGTCGCATGCACAACAAGACCTGGATCGCCGACAACCGCATCGCCATCGCCGGCGGCCGCAATCTGGGCGACGAGTACTTCGGCGCCAGCGACGAGGTCAACTTCGTCGATCTCGACTTCGCCATGGTCGGCCCGGTGGTGCGCGACGCATCGGCGTCGTTCGATCGTTACTGGAACTCCGCTTCTGCGTATCCCATGGAATTTCTGGACAGGAAGAGCGTCAACGAGCAGGCGCTGCAGGAACTGCGCGACTACCTGGCGCGTCACGGCCAGGAAGCGGAAGGCAGCCGCTTCGCAACGGACCTGCAGGGCGACAACACTGTCCGGCGCATGTTCGAGGGCAAGTGGTCCATGGAATGGGCCTCGACCTATCAGTTCGTCGCCGACGATCCGGCCAAGGTGACGATGAAGAAGCGGGATGCGAAACGCACGCACGTCGGTTCGCTGCTGCAGCCGACGCTCGCAGCCACGCAATCGCAGGCGAGCATCATCTCGCCCTACTTCGTTCCCGGCGAGAACGGTACGGCAGGCCTCGTGAACGCGGCCCGGAACGGCAAAGAGGTACGCATCCTGACGAACTCTCTCATCGCCAACGACGTCGCTGCGGTCCACGGCGGTTATTCCGCCTATCGCAAGCAGCTGCTGGAAGGTGGCGTGCAGCTGTGGGAACTCAAGCCGGAAGACGGACAGAAAGTGGATTCGAGTCTCTTCGGTTCGTCCGGCGCCAGCCTGCATACCAAGGCACTGACGGTGGATCACCGCAGCGTCTTTGTCGGCAGCTACAATCTCGATCCGCGCTCGACCTGGCTCAACTGCGAACAGGGCGTGCTGGTCGAGAACGAAGTCCTGGCCCGCGAACTCGAAGAAATTTTCGCCACCCAGACCGCCGGCGACCGCGCCTGGCGCGTGACACTGCAGGACGACAAGCTGCACTGGAGCGACGGCACCGCCAGCTTCGATTCCGATCCGCACGCGGGTTTCTGGCGCAAGTTCCAGGCCTGGATCGTGCGGGTAACGGGCCTGGAGAGCCAGCTCTGACCGTGCCGTTTCTCTTCCTGTAGGTCAGGCTTCAGCCTGACTTCCGAAGAGTCAGGCTGAAGCCTGACCTACAGGGGAAAGGGCGACCTCCCGCCACTGCCGCAGCAACGGGAAATACAGCGCCGCCCGCACCCGCCGTTCGCTGTCGTACAGGCCCATCAGCTGCGCATAGCGCGTGAGCTGCGGGCGATAACGCAGGACCTCCTCATCGAGGAAGGCTTCGAGACCACCGCCGGCATGCGTGCTGGTCTTGAAATCGACGACCCAGCGGGTGCCCTCTTCGTCGACGAAGGTGCGATCGATCACGCCTTCGACGATGCGGCCGTCGATGACACCGCTCAACGCAAGTTCGGAAGCGGATTCGTGCCGCGTCGTATCGATGCCCAGCACCCAGCGGCCGCGTTCGTCCTGCAATGCATGTTCCAGCGCTGCAAGCACGCGCTCGCACGCGGCGTCGCAGCGATCCGGCGGCACGCCGAGTTCGGCAAGTTCCAGCAGCACGCGCTCGCGCGGCGGCAGCGCGGCTGACAGACCGAATCGGCATAGCCGGTCGAGTTCGCGATGCACCAGCGTGCCGACGTGGCGGCTGGTTTCGGACACCCAGTTGAAGATTGGCCTCTGCTGTTGGAGATCGACGCCCGCCGGTTCGGCGCGACCATCGACGGCGCCCGGCTGCGGCGGTTGCCGGTCGAGCGGCAGGCGGCGCAGTTTCTGGACCGGCGTCGTGCCCGCCGGTGGCCGGGTTCCCGCCGCAGGCGCAGCGGCATCGAAATCCGCAGCGACCGCTTTCCACAACATTCGCAGCATCGATCCCGCGAGCGGCTCGCGGATCGACACTTCACCGCCGCGCTCGCTGGTCTGCACGCTGCCCAGCAGGTGCAATTCGTGTTTCGCGCGGGTCGCGGCGACGTACAACAGGCGGGCGCGCTCGCGAAGAATGCGCTGGCGCTCGAGCAGTTCGATCCAGCGATAGATGGGATCGCCGTTGGCACCCTCGGCCTTGACCGGCGCCAGCACCATGCCGCCATCGGCACCGGCGATGCGCGTCCAGCGCAGCAGTTCGCGATCTTCGTGACGCGGCTTGCGCTGCAGCCCCGGCAGGATGACGGTTTCGAATTCGAGACCCTTCGCGGCGTGGATGGTCATGATTTCCACGCGCGGCTCGCCTTCGACCTTGCCGCTCGCGAACAGGCGCGCGAGCTGTTCTTCGAGACGGGCGACGTCGTCGAGATCACCGGCGACTTCGATGTCGTCGAGTCGTGCGAAGAACGACTGGGCATCGTCGAGATCGTCGGCGCGCAGCAGGGTTGCCGGTCCGCCGAGCGCATTCCACGTACGTTCCACCCAGATGCGCAGCGGCCAGCGGCCGCGCTCGCCGAGCGCGGCGTTGAGTACCGGGTAGGTTCGCGACAAACGAGCGCGACCGTCGGTGCTCAGGCCTGCGGCATCGATATCGAGAGCGGCACGAACCGCTGCTTCCACGATGTATGCCGGATGGGCTGCCAGCGCATGCAGATCGGCCAGCGTCAGTCCGCACCACGGCGCGCGCAGCACCGCGAACCACGCGGTGCGGTCGGCGAGATGCACCAGGGCACGCGTCAGTGCGATCAGGTCCTGCACCACCGGGCGGTCGCGCAACTGTTCGATCTCGACGGCGCGGAACTCGATGCCGGCCGTCGTGAGGCTCTGGGCGATTGCATCGACGTGCGTGCGCGCGGTCACCAGAATCGCGACACGCCCGGAGTCGTCGCGCTGCAGGGCCTCGCGCACCAGCCGCGTGACGCACTCGGCCTCACCTGAATCATCATTGACGAAGGGATGGACTCGCACGCCGCCGCCTTCGCCCGTCAGCGCAGCGGTACTCGCGCTGTAGCGCACGGCGCCCTGCTCCGCGTCATTGGCAGGCGCCAGCACGTCGGGGAAGACGCGGTTCACCCAGTTCACGATCGCGGGCAGCGAACGGAAGTTCGCTTCCAGCCGCAGCGGTTCGAGCGGCAGGTGGCGCAGGCCCTGCGTCTGCATTTCGATGAACAGGCCGACCTCGGCCTGGCGGAAACGATAGATCGACTGCATCGGATCGCCGACGCAGAACAGCGTGCGGCCATCATCTTGCGACCAGCCGGCGGTCAGCCGCTCCAGCAGATCGAGCTGCGCGAACGAGGTGTCCTGGAATTCATCGACCAGGATGTGCTGCAGGCGGTAGTCGAATGCCAGCGCCAGATCCGTCGGCTCCTCTGCCGGCCCGAGTGCACGCAGCGCGCGCAACGCGACTTCGACATAGTCGGCCTTGCCCTGCGCCTGGAATTCGAGCTGCAGTTCGGCAACGGCCTGCGGCAGCAGATCGAGCAGTGCCTGCAGCGTCTGCCACTGAGGCTCGCCGTAAAGCGGGTCCGGCAGCGTCTGCAGTTCGAAGAGCTGTTCGCACAGGGTGCGATGCCCGCCGAGCCAGCGCAGCATGGCGAGCATGCGGTCCTTCATCGGCCGGTCGGTGGTCGGAAAGCCGTGCACCTTAGTGATCGATTCGTAGAGTTCGCCCTTGTTGTTCTTCTTGAACAGCATCGCGACGATGGCCCGCCACACGGGCAGATCCTCGCTGCTGTCGCCGGGAACGGCATCGTGCGTCAGACATCGTTCCAGCAATGCCCGCCGCGTCGCATCGAGCGCGCCCGACAGCAGGTTGTTCGCCGAGAACTGCAGCAGTGCGAACAGTTCGCGCCGGTTGTCCGGCCCCAGTCCGTCGCACAGTACGGCCAGATGTCGTTGCACGACTCGCTGCAACGTCGCTTCGAGCGTTCCGCGCAGATCGCTGCTGCCGCGGGCGCGCACGATCGGGTGCAGCCACTGGTCGCGCTTCGCCAGCAGTTCGCCGAGCATGTCGATGAGCCGGTCGACCCGATTGCCCAGATGCACGATCAGCACTTCGAGCTGCGCCGACACCGCAGAACCGTCGCCCAGTCGTTCGATCAATCGTCGCCCCGCGGCTTCATACAGCGGTCCGGGATCGCTGGTCGGTTCGATCGCCGAGCCGGTCGCCGCCAGCAGCGGCAATCGTCGGGCGAGCGAGGCATTGAGGGCATCGATGGTCTGCAGACGCAGGCGCGCGGGATGTTCGATGAGATGCCACTGCTGGCGCGCATCGACTTCGCGTACGGCGCGTGCCAGTTCCCAGGTCGAACGTTTGTGGGCGGAGTCCGGCGCGGGACCATCGGCCGCTTCCAGCGCGCGCAGGATTCGCGCACGCATCTCGGCGGCGGCCTTGCGCGTGAACGTGATCGCGAGAATCTGTTCGGGATAGTCGACGGTGGCGAGCAGGCGCAGGTAGCGCTGCGTCAGTAGTTCGGTCTTGCCGGAGCCGGCCGGCGCCTGGACGATGAAAGAACGCCGCGGATCGAGTGCCGCAGCGCGTGCTGCCGCATCACTCGTCATGGGGACTGCCCTCCTCGTCGGATTCCAGCGCGAGTTCGTTGACGCGACAGAACGTGCTCAGGTGACAGTACGTGCACTCCTGCGGCAGCGGATCGACTTCCGCATGGCCGGCCACGTAGTGTTCGGCGAGTCGGGTCAGCGTGAACTGCCAGTGATGCAGCAACGCGCTCCAGTCGGCGGGATCGCCGAGGTCGGTACGAATGCCGGCGGGATATGGCAGTACGCCGCTGGCGATTGGCGTGCCGTCGCTCCAGCCGCGATACTCGACGGCGCCGGGCGCGAGGATCACGTACGACAGTCCGCGCAGCCGCTCGGCGTGCGCGAGGCCATATAGCGGCAACTGCGGCTGGCGCGGCCGACCCGGCAGCGTGTCGAACCAGCCGCGCTGCGTGTGACTCGCACCAAGTTTGTAATCGATCAGCAGTTCACCGCCGGCATCGAGCTGATCGATGCGATCCGGTCGCAGCGTGATCGACAGACCGCCGATCTCGTAGGCTTCCTTCGCTTCCGCGAGATGCACGGAGAAACCGGGACGCAGCTTCTCCTGCTGCAGCAGTTGCACGATCTGGCGCGTGACGCTGTCGATCTCCAGCATCGCCAGCCGATGGCGCGAGGGCGTATCGACCGACAGCGCCTGCAGGGCATGACGTTGCGCCGACTCGCGCACGCGGTGTTCGATCTGCGCATCGTCGAGTTCGAGCAGGCGTTGCTGCGTGCGCAGGCCGCCCCACAGATCTTCGAGCACCCGATGCAGGATGGCGCCGCGGTCGACCGGCTCGATGCCGACCCGGACTCTCGGCAGCACCTCGGCGCGCAGCCGAATTTCGGCCTGGGCACGGAACGGACAGCGCGACTGCAGCTCGATGGTTCGCGCGCCGCCGCGCGTCGCCTGGCGTGGCAGTGCGGGAGCCCGGTCGTCGCGCAGGGTGTCGAGCGGCGGCCGCTCCCGGAACAGCAGTTCGCGCAGTGCGATCGTCGGCGTTGCGTGCGCCAGCAGCGTGTCATCGACGTGCAAGCGCGCCAGCAACGGACTGCGATTGAGTTCGATGTCGCCATCGCGTGCCGCCCAGCTCAGCACGACGCGACCCGCGCTGCGCTGCCAGCGATCGAGCTGCGTGGTCGCCTGTTGCAGCATGCCGGCAGCCGTGGCCTCCGGGATGCCGAACGCGCGCTGCAGTTCGAGCGGGATCAGCGCATCCGGACTCGCGGGTCCCGGCCAGCGGTCCGCATCGAGGCCCGTGACCCAGAGCGCGTCGAAATGCATGCCGGCGCTGGTCGAGGGATCGATGACGGTGATCGCGGCGCTGACGGTTTCCGGTTCGAACGACGTATCGCGCAGCACATCGCCGAGACGGCCGACGGCGCGACGCAGGTTCATGCGGCCCGTGACCGGATCGAGCGAGCCGAATTCCGCCAGCGTCTCCTGGAATTTCTGCAGCGTCTGATATTCGGTGCTGCTCGGCGCGCGGTCGCCGGGCCAGCCGACGCCGCGCAGGATCTGATGGAAGCGTTCGGCCCATTCGCTGGCGAGCGCGCTCGACGGCAATGCGCGGAAGAGCACGAGCACTTCGCGCGAGCGCAGCAGCAATTGCTCGCACTCGGTGAGCGCGGCCCAGCGTTCGAGCGCCTGCCAGTTCCAGCCTTCGCGCTGCTCCTCGCGCAACCGGCGGTCCGCCATCGCTCGCGCGCCCCGCTCCGTTTCACCACCGCCGATGAATACCGAGCGCAACAGTCGGCCTGCCTGCGTACTCGGTGCATCGCCGACCAGCAACTGCAGTACGAGCATGGCCGCATCGACCAGTGGATACGACGACAACGGCGCAGGTGCCGCGATCACGGCGGGCAACGGCCCGGACGGCGCATGCGTATGACGCGCGCCCGGAGCGAGTACATCCTCGAAGACGCGGCGGATCTCGTCGCGGCGCGATTGCAGGTCCGCCACGATGATGCCGATCGACTGCGTTCCCTGCGCCAGTTCGTCGCGCGCCCACTGCGCGGCGACGGCGAGTTCGTCGTCGTGATCGTCGGCTTCGAATGTCGATACGTTGCCGGGAATGCTGGATTCAACTGCATCGGCGACCTGGCCGGCGCTACGCCAGCGATCGAGCAACCGCGTCATGGCCGGCGGCATCGTGTCGAAGCCCGCGAAGGCCAGCCGCTCCGAAGGCGTCAACGCGGTATCGAATGCCCAGTGCGACAGCAGCGCTTCATCGATCGCCCCGAGCGCGGCGCACCGTCGCGAGAATTCATGGCACCAGGCCAGCAGGGCCTGCGCTTCCGGTGCGTCGAATGAGCTCAGGCGATCGAGGGGAATCAGATAGTCGTGCAGCAGGCGCCAGCTGCGCGCCGCAAGCCGTGCAGCGCTGGAAGGATTGAGCAGTTCGCTCGCGGCGCGACTGCCGCTGACGACGTCATCCCACAGCGCCCGCGCCTGGGCGGGACTGAGGACGCGCCACTGCGCCGTCGCCTTCGTCCGGGCATCGAGATGCTGCTGCCGCAGCCAGGCACTCCACGGCAGGACGCGCGGCGTCTGCCAGATCGTGGCGCCGCGCGCCTGCGCCTCGCGCGCGAACTGCTGCTTCACCGCGTGCGCCAGGCGGCGGCTCGCAGTGAGAACAGTGACGCCTTCGGTGAGGAGTGATTGCAGCGACAAGGGCGGAAGCGACGAGGAAACCCGCGGCCGATGATAGTGAACTGCGGGCGCCGACTCACGCCCGGTTCACGTCGCGAGCGCTTCTCTCGTCTACTTCAGCGGAACGACTTTCGCGTCGGGCTTGACGCCTGCGGAGCGACTGACCGGTTCGGCGCCGGAGGCGTAGCTGTCCAGGACTTCTTCCATCCGCAGGAACACGTCCGCCAGCACTTCCGGCGTCGGCAGATTGGTGATGCGGAAGTGCGTCTTGTAAGGCGCGTTGAAGCTGGTGCCCGGCGCGAGCAGCACGTGCTTGTGCTGCAGCAGGTCCATGGCGAACTGCTGATCGGTGAAATCAGGCAGCACGCCCTCCTTGATGCCGATGAAGGCATAGATGGCGCCGCGCGGCGCGTGCACCTGCAGGTATTTGCTGTTCGCCACGCCGTCGAGAATGGCCTGGCGCGACTGATACAGACGGCCGCCCGGACGGGTCAGCTCGTTGATGCTCTGGTAGCCGCCGAGTGCCGTCTGCACGGCCCACTGCCCCGGGACGTTGCTGCACAGACGCAGCGACGACAGCTTGTCGAGTGCGCTCAGGTACTCGCGCGCCGGTTCGACATCGCCCGAGAACGACACCCAGCCGACGCGATAGCCGCAGGCGCGATAGACCTTCGACAGGCCCGAGAGCGTCGCACACAGCGTGCCCTGGACCAGCGTCGCCATCGGAACGAACCTGGCATCGTCGTAGAGGATCTGGTCGTAGATCTCGTCGCAGAACACGACCAGGTGATGCTTCTCGGCGATGCGGGCGATGGCTTCGAGCGTCGCGCGCGAATACACCGCACCGGTCGGATTGTTCGGATTGATCACCACGATGGCGCGCGTGCGGCTGGTGATCAGTGCCTCGATGTCGGCCGGATCGGGCTCGAAACCATTCTCGGGCCGACAGGGATAGTGAACGGCGCGACCGCGATTCAGCGTGACGGCTGCGGTCCACAACGGATAGTCGGGACTCGGCACCAGCACTTCATCGTCGGTCGACAGCAGCGCGCGCAGCACGAGATCAATCAGTTCGCTGACCCCGTTGCCCATGTAGACCTCATCGGCCGTCACGCCGCGAACGCCGCGGCTCTGCTGCTGCATCACCACCGCTTCGCGGGCCGGGAAGATGCCCTTCTGATGACAATAGGCTTCGCTCGCGCGCAGGTTTTCGATCATCGCCAGCCGCATGGTCTCCGGCGTGCGAAAACCGAACAGCCCCGGATTGCCGATATTGAGCGCGATGATGTCGTGTCCCATGCGCTCCATTTCATGGGCTCGCCGCGCCAGGTCACCACGGATTTCGTAGCGGACGTTGGCGAGGCCGGAGCTGGGGCGGATGGTGCGCATGGGAAAGCCTGGAAGCGGAGCAGTGAACGACTGGCTGGAAGATAACAGAAGCCGACATTCATACGCTCCGCACAGGTGGCTTCTGCCGAAACGATCACAGTCGTTCTCTGCCTGTGGCGGCCGGCTTCAGCCGGCCTCGGATCGCCGGCTGAAGCCGGCTGCTACAGGCAGAGCAGAATCCCGGGACGAGCTTCAATGCTCCATCAGCAGCGACCCGAACCCCTCGACCTTGTCCTCGATTCCGTTGGCTCGCAGCGCCTGCCAGTACGTGCAGGTATTCACCGCCAGCACCGGCTTGCCGAGCCAGCGTTCGGCTTCGGCGGCGACGCGGGCGAAAGCCAGGTTGGTGCCGACCTGCAGGATCAGTTCGACGCTGGGATCGTCGACTTCGCGGACCGCCCGGCGCAGGCGTTCCGGGGATTCATGGGCCATCAGCAGCGGGCTGTTGCTCTTCAGGCCCAGCAGGTTGACGACTTCGAGGCCGGTGTCCGTCAGGGAACGCCGTATCTGTGCATCGCCGGCCGGCATGTAGGGCGTGATGACGCTGATGCGGCGGATGCCGCCGTAGCGCTGGATCGCGGCCTGACAGGCCTGGGCGCCGAGAATGACTTTCACGTGTGCGCGCGACTCCAGGTGGCTCTGCAGTCCGGCGGCGTCGAGGGTGCCTTCCCAGAACGTTTCGGCCGTCATGGCCATGATGACGGTCGCCGGTGCACAGGCCATCACCGCATCGATGGCCGTTTCGACCGACGTCCTGACGGTGCTCATCATCTGCGCGAACTCTTCTTCCGTGCCGACCGGGGTATCCGGAATGAGCACGCGGGTCAGCTGGTTCGAAATGCCCGGCGGACGCATGGCGTCGAACTCGGGTTGCACGATGGTGTTCGTGGCGGGCGTGATGACGCCGATTTTCAGGCGCGGGCCGAGGGAGTCGGGCATGAGTTCTCGTCGTGTCTGGATTCAGCGGGGCGGCAGTTTAGCGGTACCTCGCGCCACCGTGCCTTCCGAGTCATCCCGGGGTGCCTTCGGAGTCATCTTGCGGTGCATTCCGACACTCGGAATTTCCCCGCCGATCAATGAGTAACGGTCGCCGCAACGCGCCGGATCCTGTTTGACTCCGCAAGCGTGTTCCGTTAGCGTGCCCCGCCGCTGCCCGGCGGGCGGCGACCTTCGTTTTCCCATCATCTGGAGCGCGGCGTGAGCAAGATTCTGGTTGGCCTCAAGCGCGTCGTGGACTACAACGTCCGCGTCCGCGTGAAACCCGACGGCACGGGAGTCGTGACCGAAGGCGTGAAGATGAGCATCAATCCCTTCGACGAGATTGCGCTCGAAGAAGCGCTGCGCATCAAGGAGAAAGGCGGCGCGACGGAAGTGATCGTTGCCAGCATCGGCCCCGCCGACACCCAGCAGCAGCTGCGCACCGGCCTCGCCATGGGCGCCGATCGCGCCATCCTCGTGCAGAGCGACGCCGCCGTGGAGCCGCTCGCCGCCGCGAAGATCTTCCTCAAGCTGATCGAGAAGGAAGGCCCGCAGATCGTGCTGCTCGGCAAGCAGGGCATCGACGACGACAACAACCAGACCGGCCAGATGCTGGCGGCGCTCTGGAACCGCCCGCAGGCGACGTTCGCCTCCAAGGTCGAACTCGACAGCGGCAAGGCCAGGGTGACGCGCGAAGTCGACGCCGGCCTCGAAACCATCGAAGTCGATCTGCCGGCCGTCATCACCACCGACCTGCGCCTCAACGAGCCACGCTACGTGAAGCTGCCGGACATCATGAAGGCCAAGAAGAAGCCGCTCGACACCCTCGCCATCGCCGATCTCGGCGTCGACACGGGCAGCCAGTTCAAGACGCTCAAGTACGAAGCACCGGCCGCCCGCTCGAAGGGCGTGATGGTGAAGGACGTCAATGAACTCGTCGCGGCGCTGAAGCAGAAGGGGCTCGTCTAATGACCAGGATTCTCATCGTCGCCGAACATGCCGGCGGCAAACTCAATCCCGCGACCGCCAAGTGCGTCGCCTGCGCCAGCAAGATCGAAGGCGCGGAAGTCGACGTCGTCGTGCTCGCTGCCGATGCGTCCGCCGTTGCGGCCGAAGCCGCGACGCTGCAGGGCGTGAAGAAGGTGCTGAAAGTCGAGAACGCCGCGAATGCCGAACCGCTCGCCGCCGTGCTCGCACCGCAGGTTGCAGCGGTGGCTGCGAACTACACGCACGTGTTCGGTCCGTCGACCACCTTCGGCAAGGATCTGATGCCGCGCGTCGCCGCCCTCCTCGGCGTCGGCCAGCTGAGCGACATCATGGCTGCGGAGTCGGCGTACAGGTTCCGTCGTCCGGTTTACGCGGGCAACGCGATCATCACGGTCGAAGCAGCATCGGACAAGAAAGTTGTTGCGACGGTTCGCGTCGCTTCGTTCCAGGCCGTGGCCGGCGGCGGCAGCGCTGCGGTCGAAGCTGCGAACGTCAACGCCGAACTGCCGAGCCACACGCGCTTCATCACGCGCTCGGCCGCGAAGACCGGCCGCCCGGATCTGCAGACTGCAGCGAAGGTAGTGTCGGGCGGCCGTGCCGTGGGCAGCGCCGACAACTTCAAGGTGATCTACGGACTCGCCGACAAGCTCGGCGCCGGTGTCGGCGCTTCGCGCGCCGCCGTCGACGCGGGCTACGCGCCGAACGACCTGCAGGTCGGCCAGACCGGCAAGATCATCGCGCCGGAACTGTATGTCGCCGTCGGCATCTCGGGCGCCATCCAGCATCTGACGGGCATCAAGGACGCCCGCACGATCGTCGCCATCAACAAGGATCCCGAAGCGCCCATCTTCGAAGTGGCGGACATCGGACTGGTCGGCGATCTGTTTACGGTGGTGCCGGAGCTGGAAAAGGCACTCGGCTGACGCTCAAGCACTGCTGCCTTATCTTCCTGTGGGGCCGGCTTCAGCCGGCCGGAGATCTGTCAGGCTGAAGCCTGACCCACAGGAAGAGACAGCAGCAGTCCGCTCAAAGCTGGCTCAGCACGCTCTCCGCGCTCGACACCTTGAACTCCCCTTTCGCCTCGACGTTCAGCTTCTTCACCACGCCATCGTCCACGACGATCGCGAAACGTTGACCGCGGGTACCCATCCCGAAGCCTGACGCATCCATTTCCAGGCCCAGCGCCTTGGTGTAGTCGGCGTTGCCGTCGGCCAGCATGTCGACCTTGTCTTCGGTGTTCTGGGACTTGCCCCAGGCCTTCATGACGAAGGCATCGTTGACGGCCATGCAGGCAATCCTGTCGACACCCTTGCCTCTAAGTGCGCCGGCCTGCTCGACGAAGCCAGGCAGATGCTTGGCATCGCAGGTCGGCGTGAATGCGCCGGGCACGGAGAACAGGACGACCTTCCTGCCCTTGAAGTATTCATCCGTGCTGACTTTCTGCGGACCGTCCTTCGTCGCCAGCGTGAGCGTTCCGGACGGCATCTTGTCGCCAACTTTGATGGTCATGTGCTGATCCTCCGTTCGATGATTGCGAGCGAAGAGTCTCACACAGAAGATTCCGGAAAAAGAAGGTTTCCACGGGGGAAGAATGGGGACACGGGGAACACGGGGGAAAGAAATTTTCTGTTCCGAGACCCCGTGTTCCCCGTGCCCCCCCGTGGAAAATTCTCTTCTTCTGACCTCCGTGGCCTCCGTGATCTCCGTGTGAAACCTCTTCTTACAGCAACCGCAACGCCCCACGCGCGCCGAGGATGTGCGACCGCATCAACGACGCCGCCCAGTCCGCATCGCGTGCTTCGAGGGCACGCACGATTTCCAGGTGATGCGAGGCGCTGCGGATCAGGTCTTCGTCCTGATACGTCTCGAATGTTTTCATCATGAGCTGCGCTTCGATCAGCGACGACAGCGCATTCACCAGGCGCGAGCTGCCGGCGCATTCCTGGATGCGGCGATGGAACTGGCTGTTGAGTTCGCCGACGCGTTCCAGATAGCCCCCACGCTTGCTGAGCGTCTCGTGATACTGATCCTCGGCGAGCTGACGCAGTTCGGCGATCTTGTCCGGCGTCATGCGACGCGCGGCGCGCGCGGCGCCGTACGCTTCGAGCAATGCGCGCAGTTCGAACACATCGTCGCGCTCTTCGCTGGTCCACTCGGTGACGATCGCGCCCTGATGCGGAATGAATTCGAGCAGTCCTTCCGCGTGCAGCTTGCGCAATGCTTCGCGAACCGGCGTACGACTCACGCCGGCGGCGGCCGCGACTTCCTGCTCGGTAATACGTGCTGCAGCCGGATACACCCCGCGAACGATGCGCTCGCGTACCGTCTGATAAGCCTTGTCCACTGCCTTAGCCATGTTTTTCCTTCGCAAATACTGGAGAGCCCGCGAGGGGCCCGATGGCGTCGAGTGTATACGCGCGGAATACGGCGATGACAGCGTTGCACACAGCACCGCACGACTCTGCGCGATCTGCGTGGGCGGATGCGGGTTTACCCTGATGCGGCCGTGGGCTGCGCGGCGGCGTCGCGATTCGCGCCTTATCTAGCTGATATTTCTGGGGAAAGGGCCGGCTTTCGAGACCATGGAAGGAACCGGCCTGCCCCGTTGCTCCTGCAACCAGTGTCCAGCGCGGATCAGATTGTTCAAATCGATACCGGTCGGGAATCCGCTGCGTTCGAGCATGTACACGAGGTCTTCCGTTGCGACATTGCCGGTGGCATTGGGCGCAAAGGGACATCCGCCGATCCCGCCGACACTCGAGTCGAGCGTCGCAACGCCGGCCATGACTGCCGCATACGCATTGGCGATCGCCGTGTTGCGCGTATTGTGGAAATGACAACGCAACGGCGCCGACGTGACATCGCGCAGGCGTCCGACGAGATCGGTCACCTGGGTCGGCACTGCGACGCCGATCGTGTCGGCCAGCGCGATCTCCAGCGGTTGCGATTCGGTGAGTCGCTTGACGAGTTCGATCACGCGCGAGGCAGGCACCTCGCCTTCGAATGGGCAGCCGAACGAAACCGTCACCGTGATCTGCGCGCGAATGCCGGCGTCGCGCGCCAGCGGCGCGATTTCTTCCCACGCACGCACCGTGTCCTCGACGCTCGCACCCTGGTTGCGCTGCGAGAAGCTCTCGGTCGCCGACGTCACCATGCCGATCTCGGTACAGCCGGCAGCCAGCGCGCGATCGAAGCCTTTGCGATTCAGCACCAGCCCGACGTATTGCACTCCGGGAACACGCGGCAGGCCTGCCAGCACCGCTTCGGCATCTGCCATCTGCGGCACGCGCTTCGGATGAACGAAGCTCGCGACCTCGATACGACGCAGCCCTGCGGCGATGAGCCGCTCGATGAGCTGCAGCTTGATGTGCGTCGGCACGACTTCGGATTCGCTCTGCAATCCGTCGCGCGGACCGACTTCGACCAGTTCGATGGTGCGACGGGAATTCATTGCAGGAAATCGAACCGGCGCAGTTCCTGACCGGACGCCGTCACCTTGCGATACACATGCGCCGCGCAGGCCAGATCCTGCAGCGCGAGGCCGGTGGAATCGAAGACCGTGACGTCGCCCGCGTTCGATCGCCCGGCTTTGGCGCCGGCGGCGATGTGGCCCAGTTCGGCGTAGATGTCACTCTCCTGCAGTACGCCTTCGGTCAGTGGCACATTGACTTCGCCGCTGTGCGTTGCCTGTTCCATTTCGTCGACCACGACCCGCGCGGACGCCAGGAGCTGCGACTGCAGTTCCTGCTTGCCGGCTGCGTCCGCGCCGATGGCGTTGATGTGGGTTCCGGGCCGCACCCAGTCGGCTGCGACGATGGGCGCGCGCGCCGGCGTGATGGTCGTCAGGACATCGGCGGCGCGGACGGCTTCTTCCACTGAAGCGGCGATCTGCACCACCACACGAAAACGATCGGTCGCCGCCCGCGCCAGGCGCGTCGCACGTTCGGTATCGAGATCGTAGACCATGACCCGGTTGATGCGCGGACGCACGGCGAGCACGGCTTCGATCTGGGTCATGGCCTGGTTGCCGGCGCCGATCAGGGACAGCACCGTCGAATCCGCGCGTGCGAGCAGGCGGGTTGCGACACCGGCCGCCGCGCCCGTGCGCAATCGCGTGATCGCGGTGGCATCCATGATGGCCAGCGGCATGCCGGTCGGCGGATCGAACAGCGTCAGCGTGCCGACGATGGACGGTACATCGCGATTGCCCGGGTGCATGTTGATGTTCTTGATCGAGGCGTAGCCGAGCGGCGCCGCATACGCCGGCATCGCCCGTACATCGCCGCCCGGAAGATCCAGGTACACCTTGGACGGCATCTGCACCTGGCGCCGGCCGTGCAGACGGAAGATTTCCTCGACCGCGGCCAGCGCCTCGCGCATGTCGATCGCCGCGAGGACTTCCGATTGATTCAGCAGGATCGTCCCGGTCATCGGTTACTCGGCATCAGTGATCGCGCCCTGCGAGGCGCTGCTGACGCTGCGCGCGTACTTCGCCAGCACGCCGCGACGCGCGTAAGGCGCCGGCGCTTTCCAGACCTTGCGTCGTTCGGCGAACTCCGCGTTGCTCACGTTGGAACGGATTTCGCGACTCACGGCATCGATGGTGATCTCGTCGCCATCGCGGATCAGGCCGATCGGACCGCCGACCGCGGCTTCCGGCGCAATGTGACCGACGACGAAACCGCGGCTGCCGCCGGAGAAGCGACCGTCAGTGATCAACGCGACCTTGCCGGCGAGTCCGCGACCGGCGATGGCGCTCGTCGGGCTCAGCATCTCGCGCATGCCCGGGCCGCCCTTCGGGCCTTCCTGGCGAATGACGACGACATCGCCCTCGCCCACCACGCCGTCGAGAATCGCCTGCAGCGCGTTTTCCTCGCCTTCGAACACGCGCGCCCGGCCGGTGAACGACAGTCCTTCCTTGCCGGTGATCTTCGCCACCGCGCCTTCGGGCGCGAGGTTGCCGTAGAGGATCACGAGATGACTGTCGGGCTTGATCGGATTGCTGAAGGCGCGAACGATGTCCTGGTTCTTGGGATACGGCTTCACGGACTTCAGGTTCTGCGCCAGCGTCTTGCCGCTCACGGTGAGACAGTCGCCGTGCAGCAGTCCTTCGTTCAGCAGCATCTTCATCAGCGGCTGGATGCCGCCGATCTTGATCAGCTCCGACATCGCGTACTTGCCGCTCGGCCGCAGATCGGCCAGCACGGGCACGCGCTTGCCGATGCGCGTGAAGTCATCGAGTTCCAGCGGCACGCCGACCGTGTGCGCGATCGCCAGCAGATGCAGCACGACGTTGGTCGAACCGCCGAGCGCGATAGCCACGGTGATCGCATTCTCGAAGGCATTGCGGGTGAGGATCTGCGACGGGCGCAGATCGGCCTTCACCAGTTGCAGCACGGCCTTCGCAGCATCGCGGCAGTCCTGCAGCTTGTGGCCCGACACGGCTTCCTGCGCGGAACTGTTGGGCAGGCTCATGCCGAGCGCCTCGATGGCGGAGGCCATCGTGTTCGCCGTGTACATGCCGCCGCAGCTGCCCGGGCCCGGAATGGCGGTGCGCTCGATCTCCGACAGATCCTTGTCGCTGATCGTGCCGGCCGCGCGTGCGCCGACGGCTTCGAACACCGAGATGATGTCGCGACGCTGCTTGCCCGGCTTGATCGTGCCGCCATAGACGAACACGGCCGGACGATCCAGCCGCGCCAGCGCCATCATGCAGCCGGGGATGTTCTTGTCGCAGCCACCGATGGCGACGACGCCGTCGAAGCCCTGCGCACCCGAGACGGTTTCGATCGAATCGGCGATGACTTCGCGCGACACCAGCGAATAGCGCATGCCGGGCGTGCCGTTGGAAATGCCGTCGGAGACCGTGATCGTGCCGAACGTCGTGCTCTTGCCGCCGGCCTTGTCGACTGCTGCGGCAGCCGCCTTCGCCAGCTTGTCGATGTGCATGTTGCACGGAGTCAGATTGCTCCAGGTGGACGCAATGCCGATCGCGGGCTTCTTGAAGTCGGCGTCCTTGTAGCCGACGGCGCGCAGCATGGCGCGGCTCGGTGCCTGCGCGTAGCCGTCGACGACGACGCTCGAATAACGACGTGCGGAATCCTTGTTGCGGGGGTTGCGATGGCGAGTGGTCTTGCGGGCTGGCATGGAAGTGGCTTGCTTTCACAGGAAAAACGCGGGCCGCCATCCTCCGCGACACACTCGCCGCTTGCAAGCGTCGGTTGCGGATCACGTCCCCGTATCGGCGATCCGGTGTTCGCGCAGCAGGACGATCAGCACGCCGACCAGCGTCACCGCGCCGCCCAGCAGCATCTTCGCGGTCAACTGGTCGTGCAGCAGGGTGACGCCGAAGAACACGCCGAACAGCGGCGACAGCAGCGTCAGCGGCGCCAGGCTCGTCACCGGATAGCGGCTCACGAGGTAATACCAGCCCGTATGCGCGATCAGGCTGGACATGACCGTCGTGAACGCCAGCGCTGCCCAGCCGCTGAGATCGGCGTTGACGATCGCATTCCACTGACCTCTCTCCATCAGCAGGCTCAGCGCCAGCAGCACCGGACCGCCAGCCACGGCAATCCATGCCTGCAGTTCGAGCGCGCGAATGTCCTTCATGCGCTTGACGAAGATGAGTCCCAGCGAACCGACCAGGCAGGACAGCACGACCAGCATCAGGCCTTCCCAGTAGTCGAAGGCGCGCGGATCGAAGCCGATGATGGCGATGCCGGCGAAGGCGAGCAGGATGCCGAGGCGGCGGCGCCAGCGGATCGTTTCGCCCAGCAGCCACACCGAGAGCAGCGTGGAGAACGGCACGCCCATCTGGCTGGCGATGGCGACCATCGACGCATCCTTGACGAGATACACGCCGACGAACAGCAGCGCGAAGGCCGCCGGCCCCGTGAGCAGCGCCGCGCATGCCAGCGTGCGCATCTGGCCGGGATGAATCCGCAGGAAAGGCAGCAGCAGCAACGCGACGGAACCGAAACGCAGCGCCGTGAAAAAAATAGGCGGAAACTGGCCGACGCCGATCTTGGAAGCGATCAGGTTCAGGCCCCAGATCAGGTTGATGCCGATCAGGAACGCCAGATCCCGCCCGCTGAGCCAGGCCGGCTCCGCCGGCGCGATCGATGATGAAGGTTCGCTCAAGCAGTCAGTTCGCGTAACGCGCCTTCAGGAAGGTATAGAGCGCGCGGATGCACTGCGCTTCGGCGCCGACGGGACGGCCGGGACGATCCTTGCTGTTCCACGAATACAGATCGATGTGCAGCCACGTGCGCGCCTCGTTCACGAAACGTTTGAGGAACAATGCGGCGGTGATCGCACCGGAGAAGCCGGAGCTGGACACATTGTTCATATCCGCGATCTTGCTCGACAGTTCATCGTCATAACCCGCCCACAGCGGCATGTGCCACAACGGATCGGATTCGGCGAGGCCGATGCGTACCAGTTCCGCCGCCGCAGCATCGTCATTCGAGAACAGCGCCGGCAGTTCCGGCCCCAGCGCGACACGCGCGGCGCCGGTGAGCGTCGCCATGTCGATCAGCAGATCCGGCTTTTCTTCGTCGGCGAGTGCGAGTCCGTCGCAGAGGATCAGCCGTCCTTCGGCATCGGTGTTGCCGATCTCCACCGACAATCCCTTGCGCGTGGCGATCACATCGCCCGGACGGAAGGCATTGCCGGAGATCGCATTCTCCACCGCCGGTACGATCACACGCAGGCGGATCGGCAGCTTCGCTTCCATGATGGCCTGCGCGAGTCCCAGCACGGCGGCGGCGCCGCCCATGTCCTTCTTCATCAGCAGCATCGAGGCGCCCGGCTTGATGTCGAGCCCGCCCGAATCGAAGCACACGCCCTTACCGAGCAGCGTGACTTTCGGCTGCGAGGCATCGCCCCATTCGAAGTCCACCAACCGCGGCGCAACGGCACTTGCGCGGCCGACCGCGTGAACGGCGGGAAATTTCTCCGCCAGCAGTTCATCGCCCACCACGACCCGATGCCGGCAGCCGAATTTCTGCGCGATGCCCGACGCCGCATCGGCCAGCGCCTGCGGTGTCATGTCATTGGCGGGCGTATTGACCAGATCGCGCGCAAGGAAAGCGGCGGCGCACAGGCGCTGCACCTCGGCGAGGTCGACACCTTCCGGCACCTGCAGCACGAGCGATTTCGCCGGTACCGGCCGGCGGTAGCGTTCGAAACGGTACTGGCCGTACAGCCAGCCGAAAGCAAACTGCGTCGCTGCCGGAACGGCCAGCGATTGCGCGAGATGGTAATGGCCTTCCGGCAGACGGTCCGGCAGGCCCGTCGCCAGCCAGCAACTGAACGACTCGGGCATGCCCCGCCGACCGAGGCCGAGCGCGACCGCCGACACGTCGCCATTGGTCGCCGGAATCAGCACGACCCTGGAACGCTCGCCCTTGAACCCGTTCGCCATCAGCCACGAACGCACCGGCCCGCTCAACGAGCCCCGCCAGTCCTCGAAGCCCTCTTCGTAGACCAGGTGGACGGGAATGGAGCCGATACGCGAATCGGTCGTCAGCATCGATGAGCCATGCAGTGCAGCAGACGGAGGCGGCAAGGATATCGGAATGTATTTGCGGTGATCCCGGAAAAACCCTGCTGTCCTGCCGGGCGCGGCCAGGGCGACGGGGAAATCGCCCGCGGAGTCACCCCCGGCAAGCGAAGGAAGATCCCCTTGCGATTGTGTACAAGGTGTTGACAAGCTCGGCGGCCATATGATGCTATCCCGCCGATTTTTCAGACCGTCTCGTTCCCTGTTTTCGCAATGCCAGCCTGATCTTGTGTAGCCCTTTTTCTGCATGGGCTCATGACATCGACCAACGGCTGACCGGCGGCGGACCGGCGGCTGACGGCGCCGAACGAGACACCGGATACAGCCAGGACATTCGTACAACGAACCCCGCACCGGCCAGTCCGAGGCGGGGTTCTTCATTTTGATTCAGTTCGAACACGCTTCAGGAGCGCACATGCAGATCTATTCGCAGAAGGACGTCAACAAGAAAGCCCTCAAGGGCGCGCGCATCGCCATCCTCGGCTACGGCAGCCAGGGTCGCGCGCACGCACTGAACCTCAAGGACAGCGGCTTCGACGTCGTCGTAGGCGTGCGCAAGAGCGGCGCCAGCTGGGGCAATGCGAAGAAGGACGGCCTCGCCGTCGCCGAACCGGCGGAAGCCGTGAAGGGCGCTGCGCTCATCGCGTTCCTGACGCCTGACCTGACCCAGAAGGATCTGTACAAGGAAGTCATCGGCAACGTCACCAAGGGCGCGACCATCCTGTTCGCCCATGGGTTCAACGTGCACTTCGGCCTCATCAAGCCGCGCAAGGATCTCGACGTGGTGCTGATCGCACCGAAAGGTCCGGGCGGCCTGGTGCGTCGCCAGTATGAACAGGGTCGCGGCGTGCCGTGCCTGCTCGCCGTCTACCAGGATGCGACGCGCAAGGCGAAGGACAATGCCCTCGCCTACGCGCACGGCATCGGCGGCACCCGCGGCGGCGTGCTCAAGACCACGTTCGCGGAAGAAACTGAAACCGATCTGTTCGGCGAGCAGGTCGTGCTGTGCGGCGGCACCACGGAACTCGTGGTGAAGGGTTTCGAAACGCTGGTGGAAGCCGGCTACCAGCCCGAAGTCGCCTACTACGAAGTGCTGCACGAACTGAAGCTGATCGTCGACCTGCTGCACGAAGGCGGCCTGGCGAAGATGCACAAGTTCATCTCGGAAACGGCGAAGTACGGCGATCTCACCCGCGGCCCGCGCATCGTCAACAAGGGCACGAAGCGTGAAATGAAGAAGGTCCTGCAGGAGATCCAGCAGGGCAAGTTCGCGCGCCAGTGGATGAGCGAGAACAAGAGCGGCCGCAAGAAGTACAACAAGCTCATGAAGGCGGACATGAACCACAAGATCGAAAAGGTGGGCGTGAAGCTGCGTGAGCGCATGCCCTGGCTGCAGGAGAACGCGTAAGTCGAATTGCGAGGCCCGATCGGATGACCGGTCGGGCCTTCTGCATTCAACAGCACGAGTCAGGAGCCCGCCATGCCCATCCATGCCGCCAAACACATCTGGTACAACGGCAAACTCGTGCCCTGGGAGAAAGCCACGGTCCATGTGCTGGCCCATGCGCTGCACTACGGCTCGACGGTATTCGAAGGCGTGCGTTCCTACGCCACCGCCAATGGCCCGATCATTTTCCGTCTGAAGGATCACACGCGCCGGCTGTTCGATTCGGCGAAGATCCATCGCATCGAGATCCCCTACACGCCCGATGACATCAACGCGGCGTGCAAGGAAATCATCGTCAGCAATGAATTGAACAAGGGCGCGTACATGCGTCCGTTCGCCTTCCGCGGCTACGGCGAAATCGGCGTCGCGCCGAAGAATCCGCCGCCGGTGGATACGGTCGTCGCTGCGTTCGAGTGGGGCGCGTATCTCGGCGCCGAAGGCTTGCAGAACGGTATCGACGTCTGCGTGTCGTCCTGGCAGCGCCTCGCGCCGAACACGATTCCGGCCATGGGCAAGGCGGCCGGCAATTACCTGTCAAGCCAGCTCATCAGCATGGAAGCCAAGCGTCTGGGCTTCGCCGAAGGCATCGGTCTCAGCACCGATGGCATGGTCAGCGAAGGCGCCGGCGAGAACCTGTTCCTGATCCGCGATGGGCTGATCTACACGCCGGCTCTGTCGAATTCGATCCTGCAGGGCATCACGCGCGACACCGTCGTGACGCTGGCCCGCGCGCATGGTTTCGAAGTGCGCGAACAGGCCATTCCGCGCGAACTGCTGTACGTGGCGGACGAGATCTTCCTCACCGGCACGGCCGCCGAAATCACGCCCGTGCGCTCGGTCGATCACATCACCATCGGTGCCGGCAAGCGCGGCCCGGTGACCGAGGCATTGCAGTCTGCCTTCTTCGGCCTGTTCAACGGCAAGACCCCGGACAAGTGGGGCTGGCTGGAATCCTGCACCGACGGCAAGAAGAACGTGGCGGTGGGCGCCTGATCCGTGACCCATCGCGTGCCGCGATGCTGCACTGACGATTCATCAAACACGAACCAGCGTCGACCCGGCACTCTGCCGGCGTCGCCCGAGGATCCGTCCATTCATTCATGAACGCCAAGACACTCTTCGAGAAAGTCTGGGAACAGCACCAGGTCGTTCCGGAAACGGCCGACACGCCGGCGGTGCTGTACATCGACCTGCACCTGGTGCACGAAGTCACCTCGCCGCAAGCCTTCTCGCTGCTGCGCTCGCTGGGGCTCAAGGTCCGCCGCACGGACCGCACGCTCGCGACGATGGATCACTCCACGCCGACCGATCCCGATGAAGTCTTCGGTCGCGTGCCGATCAAGGTGGAGTCCGCCGCGAAGCAGGTGAAGGAACTCGAAAAGAACGCCCGCGAGTTCGGCGTCGAACTGCTCGGCCTCGGCAGCGACCAGCGCGGCATCGTGCACGTCATCGGTCCGGAACAGGGCGCGACCCAGCCCGGCAAGACCATCGTCTGCGGCGACAGCCACACGGCCACGCACGGCGCCTTCGGCGCCCTCGCCTTCGGCATCGGCACCACTGAAGTGGGACACGTGCTCGCAACGCAGTGCCTGCTGCAGCGACGTCCCAAGACACTCGCCATCGAAGTGAAAGGCCGCCTCGCGCCCGGCGTCACGGCGAAGGATCTGATTCTCGCCATCATCGGCAAGATCGGCGTCTCCGGCGGCACCGGTCACGTCATCGAATATCGCGGCGAAGCCATCGAAGCGATGTCGATGGACGAGCGCATGACCATCTGCAACATGTCGATCGAGGCCGGTGCGCGCGCCGGCATGATCGCCCCGGACGAAACGACATTCGCATATCTGAAAGGCCGGCGCTTCGCGCCGCAGGGCGCTGACTGGGACAAGGCAGTCGCCGAATGGCGCAAGCTCAAGACCGATCCCGGCGCGCGGTTCGATCGTGTCGCGGAGTTCGATGCCAGCATGCTCGAGCCGATGATCACGTACGGCACTCATCCCGGCATGGTCGTGCCGATCAACGGCTCCGTGCCGACGCGCGTCAACGATCCGGTGCACGACAAATCGCTGGCCTACATGGGCCTCACGGGCGGCGAAAAACTCGCCGGCAAACCGATTCAGGTCGTGTTCGTCGGCAGCTGCACGAATGCACGTCTTTCCGATCTCGAACTCGCCGCCAGCGTCATGAAGGGTCGCAAGGTCGCGAAGGGGGTACGCGCCCTGATCGTCCCCGGCTCGCAGCAGATCAAGCGCGAGGCTGAGGCACGCGGCCTCGACAAGATCTTCACTGACGCCGGCGCGGAATGGCGCGAATCGGGCTGCTCGATGTGCCTGGGCATGAACGGCGATCTCGTCGACAAGGGTCAGTACGCCGTCAGCACCAGCAATCGCAACTTCGAAGGACGCCAGGGCATCGGCGCACGCACGCTGCTTGCGAGCCCGGCAACCGCCGCCGCCGCCGCCATCGCCGGCCGCATCACCGATCCGCGCGAATACCTGCAATCGGTCGCACACTAACCATGCAACCCATCCGCACCATCGAATCGAAAACCGTCGTCCTCCCTTCGACGAACATCGACACCGACCAGATCATCCCGGCGCGCTTCCTGACGACGACCACCAAGGAAGGACTCGGCAAGCAGCTGTTCGCTGACTGGCGCTACGACAGCGCCGGCGCGACGAAGCCTGACTTCGTTCTGAATCGCCCCGAAGCGACCGGATGCTCGGTGCTGGTCGCAGGGCGCAACTTCGGTTGCGGCTCTTCGCGTGAACATGCGCCGTGGGCGCTGGTGGACTTCGGTTTCCGCGTCGTCATCAGCACCGAGATCGCCGATATCTTCCGCAGCAATTCGCTCAAGAACGGCCTGCTGCCGGTCGTCGTCGACGAGACGACGCACCAGTGGCTGCTCGCGAATCCCGGCGCGCAGGTGAAGGTCGATCTGGAAACCAATATGCTGACGCTGCCCAACGGCACGTCCGTGACATTTCCCATCGAGAGCTTTGCTCGCTATTGCCTGCTGAACGGCACGGACGAACTCGGCTTCCTGCAGCAGCAGGCGGATGCCATCACAAGATTCGAACAGGGACGCGCATGAGCATCCAGGCAAAGATCGTCATTCTTGGCGGCGACGGCATCGGCCCCGAAGTCACGCATGAAGGCACGCGCGTTCTCGAAGCGGTCGCCAGCCGTTTCGGCCATGACTTCAGGTTCGAAGCCCACCTGATCGGCGGTGCGGCGATCGACGCGACGCAATCCGCCCTGCCGGCTTCGACGTTGTCCGCGTGCGGCACTGCAGATGCAGTACTGCTCGGCGCCGTGGGCGGCCCGAAGTGGTCGGATCCGAACGCCAAGGTGCGACCCGAACAGGGATTGCTGGCGCTGCGCAAAGGCCTCGGCCTGTTTGCGAACCTGCGTCCCGTCAGCCTGCATACAACGCTGCTCGACGCTTCGCCGCTCAAGCCGGAAGTCCTGCAAGGCACGGACATCATGGTCGTGCGCGAACTGACGGGCGGCATTTATTTCGGCGAGAAAACCCGCACGGCGGACTCCGCGAGCGACCTGTGCACCTACACCGTCGAAGAGATCGAACGTGTCACGCGCGTGGCCGGCCGGCTCGCGATGTCGCGACGTAAATCGATTGCCTCGGTCGACAAGGCCAACGTGCTGGAAACCTCGCGCCTGTGGCGCAGCACGGTCGAACGCGTGCTGGGCAAGGAATTCCCCGAAGTGAAACTGGAACACATGCTGGTCGACTCCGCGGCCATGCATCTCATCCGCAAGCCAGCGAGCTTCGATGTGATCGTCACCGAGAACATGTTCGGCGACATCCTCACCGACGAGGCCTCCATGCTGGCAGGCTCGCTGGGGTTGCTGCCCTCCGCCTCCCTTGGCGCAGGCCGCCTGGGCCTTTATGAGCCCATCCACGGCTCTGCCCCGGACATTGCCGGCCAGGGCATCGCCAACCCCATCGGCACGATCCTGAGCGTCGCCATGCTGCTGCGGCACTCCCTGGAGCTGCCGGCCGAGGCGCAAGTGGTTGAAAAAGCTGTGGCGGACGCCATCGCCGCCGGCCTCCGGACCGCCGATATTGCTGCCGGCAAGGCCGCCCGAACCACCCGCGAAGCGGGCGACGAAGTGGTCAAGCGAATCCTGCAGTAAATCATGTAACTACATGATTTTACAGGCGCCAAAGGGAGTGGCGCCGAGGGGAAAATTTTCTTGCCACAAACCGCGGTGAGGCGGTTATGATCTCCCCGGCTCCGGTGATTCGATCTCTGGCCGGGGCTTCCGCCTTCGGGCAAATCTCCATGTCTCGACCACTACGGTCGAGGTGTCTTTGGTGGAAACAGGGCTCGTGTCGGGTTAGTCCCCAAGGTCGATGACGGCTCCGCCGATATCGCCACGACCGCGCTTCTAGGTTGCCACATCAAGGCCGGCGAAGAGCCGGCCTATTTTTTTGTCCGACGTTCTCAGCGCGGTTCGCGCGTCCACTCTGCGTAGAACGGCGGCAGATCGCGCGGCAGCATCGCCTCGAACCGGGGCGATCGCTTCTCCATGAACGACTGCACGCCCTCCTTGCCGTCGCGCAGGCTCGTGTAGAACACGGCCAGCGAGTCGACGCGATGCGCTTCCAGCGGATGCGCCTGCGCCGAATTGCGATACAGCATCTGGCGTGCGAGCGCGATCGCCACCGGCGAGCGGCTGTCGATGATCCTGCGTGCCAGCTTCTTCGCTTCATCCAGCAGTTGCCCGGGCGGTACGACCGCTTTCACCAGTCTGCCGCGCTGCGCTTCCTGCGCATCGAAGATATCCGCGGTGTAGACCCACTCCAGCGCCTGCGACAGTCCCACGACGCGCGGCAGGAACCAGGACGAACACGCTTCCGGCACGATGCCGATCTTGCCGAAGACGAAGCCGAACTTGGCACTCTCCGACGCCAGGCGAATATCCATCGCCAGCGTCATGGTCGCGCCGATGCCGACGGCAACGCCGTTCACGGCCGCGATGACCGGTTTGGTGCACTCGAAAATGGCCAGCGTCACGCGCCCGCCGGTATCGCGCACACCCTGTTCGATCACCCGGTCGTGAAGCCGGTCGTGCATGTCGTCGAGCGTCGGTCGCTGCGATTCATCCAGTCCGAACACGTTGCCGGACACCGACAGGTCCATGCCGACACAG
Organism: Povalibacter sp.; assembly: GCF_036735925.1. Classification (NCBI taxonomy): domain Bacteria; kingdom Pseudomonadati; phylum Pseudomonadota; class Gammaproteobacteria; order Steroidobacterales; family Steroidobacteraceae; genus Povalibacter; species Povalibacter sp. Next base: position 48,992 of record NZ_DAINNK010000003.1, on the reverse strand, counting down.
AAAGCCTTGCCGGCACCAGTGACGATGACGGCGCGGACGTTTTCATCGTCATTGACGCGCCGGAATGCGTGAACCAGTTCGTCCGCCATCTGCGTCGTGAACGCATTCATGCGCTCGGGACGGTTCAGCGTCAGGATCAGCAGGCCGTCGGCCACTTCGTATCGCAGCGTCGCGTAGTCCATCGGATTCTCCGCGCGATCAGGCAGTCGCCATGCGCAGTGCACGCTGCAGCTGTTCGCGGCACTCTGCAACCATCCGCTCGAGCAGTTCGGCACACGTCGGCACGTCGTCGATCAGTCCGATCACCATGCCCGCACTGACGACGCCGCCGTTCACATCGCCTTCGCGCAGCGCGACCTTGCCGCGGGCGCCGGAGACCAGCGGCCTGACTTCCTCGAACTTCGCGCCGCGCTTCTCCATCGCCACGACTTCGTCCGAGATCGCATTCTTGAAGACGCGCGCCGTGTTGTGCATGGTGCGGAACATCAGGTTGGTGTCGCGCTCGGTGGCTTTCACCAGCGCCTGTTTGATGTTGTCGTGCACCGGCGCTTCCTTCGTACACATGAAGCGCGTGCCCATGTTGACGCCCTCCGCGCCGAAGGCGAATGCCGCCGCCATGCTGCGGCCGTCGGCGATACCACCCGAGGCCACGACGGGAATCTTCAACGCCCTCACGGCAGCGGGAATCAGGATCAGGTTGGTGACGTCGTCCTCACCCGGATGGCCTGCGCATTCGAAACCATCGATGCTGACGATGTCGACGCCGTGACGCTCGGCAGACAGCGCATGCCGTACCGACGTGCACTTGTGCACGACCTTGACGCCGTGCTGCTTGAACAGGCCGATGAAATCCTTGGGACTGTTGCCCGCAGTTTCGACGATCTTGATGCCGCTCTCGATGATCGCGCGCATGTACTCGGCATACGGCGGCGGCGTGATCGCGGGCAGGATGGTGAGATTCACGCCGAAGGGCTTGTCCGTCATGCCGCGACAGCGTTCGATTTCGCGGCGCAGGTCATCCGGCGTCGGCTGCGTCAGCGCCGTGAGAATGCCGAGGCCGCCGGCATTGGAAACGGCCGATGCAAGCTCTGCGGTGCCGACCCATTGCATGCCGCCCTGGATGATCGGATATCGAATCCCCAGCAGTTCGCTGACTCGCGTTCTCATTGGCGCCCTGTCGATGTGAAGTACGGGCGCGCAGAGTACTAGAGAGCGATGCAGGCGGGCACTGCCCGCGGCGATTCAGGCAGCGGCGGCGCGATCGAGTCCACCCTGCAGATCGTTGATCAGATCCTCGACGTTCTCGATGCCGACCGACAGGCGCAACAGCGAATCGGAAATGCCGGCACGCAGACGCGCATCGGCCGCCATGCCGGCGTGCGTCATGCTGGCCGGATGCGCGACGAGACTTTCCACACCACCGAGCGATTCGGCGAGCGAGAAGCAACGCAATCCCGTGAGGAACGCGCGCACCTGGGGAATGGCACCTTTGAGTTCGAAACTCACCATCGCACCGAAGCCGCCTTGCTGACGTTTCGCCAGTTCGTGCTGGGGATGCTGCGGCAGCCCCGGATAGAACACCGTACTCACGGCGGGATGGCGATCGAGCAATTCAGCGATTCGCAGCGCATTGCCGCCATGCACGGCGAGCCGGGCGTGCAACGTACGCAGGCCGCGCAGCGTCAGATAGCTGTCGAACGGCGAACCGGTCACGCCGATGCAGTTGGCCCACCACACGAGCTTTTCGTACAGCTCGGTGGTGGCTGCCGCCACGGCGCCGCCGACCACATCGCTGTGACCATTCAGGTACTTCGTCGTCGAATGCAGCACCAGATCGGCGCCGAGCGCGATGGGCTGCTGCCAGGCTGGCGACAGGAAGGTATTGTCGACCAGCACGAGCGCGCCGGCTGCGTGCGCGGACGCCGCGATCTGCCGGATATCGACGATTCGCAGCAATGGATTGCTGGGCGTTTCGATCCAGACGAGTCGCGGGTTCTTCGCCATCGCGGCTGCCAGCGCCGCCGGATCGGTCTGATCGACGAACTCGACCCGCAACACGCCCCGCTTCGACAGCGAATCGAAGAGCCGATACGTTCCGCCATAGCAGTCATGCGGAGCGATCAGCAGCTCATCGCCGTTCAGCAACTGACAGACGAGCGTGACAGCCGCAAGGCCCGATGCCGTAATCACGGCACCTGCCGCGCCTTCGAGCGCCGCAATGGCCTCTCCCAGCGCATCGCGGGTCGGATTGCCCGAGCGCGTGTAGTCGTAAGCGCCCTTCTCGCCGAATGCCTTGAACGCATAGGTCGACGTGAGATGAATCGGCGGCACGACCGCCTTGTGCTGGGTATCGGACTCCAGTGCGGCGCGGACGGCGCGGGTAGCGGAACCGAAGCTGTCGCTCATCGGGCGGTCCCCAGTACATGATCGAAGGCACGACGCAGTTCCTCACGTTCCTTGAGAAAGGCATCGTGGCCATACAGGGAGGAAATCTCGATCAGCTCGGCCGGGCCGCCGAGCTTCGACTGCAATGCGCGCATATCGCTCAACGGCACCAGCTGATCTTCATGAACGCCGATCAGCGTCGTCGGCACCTTGATGCGCGTGGCATCGACGCGGTGCAGGTCGATGGACTCCGACAGGCACAGGAAGGCCTCCGGCAGATACGAAGCCGCATACGCGTCGCCCCGCGCCAGCAGGTAGGTTTCGACCGGAAACTGGAAGCGCCCGTCGATTCGTTCCGGCTCCGCATCGAAGCGCGTGGCGAATTCCTGCGGACTGCGATACGTGGCCATCGCCAATGCTCGTGCCAGGCGCAGGCCTTCGGGACCGTCGTCCTTCTTCAGGGCGTAGCGAACGGTGGCACGCTGCACGCTGCGCCACGCAGTCGCCATCGGATGAGCGCGATCGGCGGCGCTGATCACGACGACATGTGCTACCCGCTCGGGAAACCGTTCGGCAAAAGCCAGAGCGACCATGCCGCCATATGACGCGCCGATCACGGCACGCAACGACTCGATGTTCAGGTGATCGATCAGGTGATGCAGCACGACCGCCTGGTCGTAGGCACTGATCGAGGGAAAATTCGTCTGGCCGCGACCCGGTCCGGTCGTCTCGCCGCTGCCGCCGAGGAAATCGAATCCCAGAACCCGGTGACGTTGGAGATCGAGCGGCGCGCCTGCTCCGACGATGTCGCTCCACCAGCCGCGTGGCGCATTGCCGGTGACATAGCGGCCCGCAGAAATTCCGCCCAATGCAGCGACCACCGGACCGGCTTCGCCGGCGAGTCGCCACGCAATGCGAACGTTGTTGAGCTGACCGCCGAAATGCAGCTTGAAGGCGCCGGCAAGCTCCAGCACGCCTTCCTGGGCGGACGCTTCGCCGGGCGCATCAATGGCCACAGCTGGGCGCACATCAGGCTCTGACAGGGCAACCATCGAAAAGTACTCCAGCACTTCTCTGCCCGGCGGGCAGGAATAGAGGTTTCGCGCATCGCAGAAACCCTACGGAGTACCGTAGCGGCGGGTCGCTGTGAGCCATCTGCAGCCCTTGCGGACATGCAGCTTCACAGCAACTCATCTGTCGGGACCTGACGGTCGCCGCAGGAGTTGGCACCTTTTCGAGGTGGTTAGCCTCGCCGGTTGCCCCGGCATCCAAGGGCCTTACCCTCCGCCGGTCTCGATGAGCGGCCGGCAGTCTAGGGGGCTCGCGGGCGAAGCGTCAAGGAAATCAAACGCATGGGTAACGCCAGGGAGTGGGCTCTTCCTGTGGGGCCGGCTTCAGCCGGCCTGAAAACAGTCAGGCTAAAGCCTGACCCACAGGGAGAAGGCAGCAGCAATCAGCTTGATGCAGTGCCGGCACCATCGATTTCCAGGTTGACAGCTCCGGGAATCATGTAATAGCGTGCTATCACATTATTACGCTCATACGCCTCCGGCTCCTCGATCTCCCATGAAAGAACATCGACTGGTCACGCCGCGCCAGGAAGCGCTGGCGGAGCGCTCGCTTTTCGCCGCTGTTCTGACGTTGAAGAACATCGACGAGTGCAAGTCGTTCTTCCGCGACCTGTGTACGCCGGCAGAACTGCAGGCGCTCGCGGATCGCTGGGCCGTCGTTGGCCTGTTGCAGGACGGCGTGCCCTATCGCGAGATCCACAGGCAGACCGGCGTGAGCGTGACCACCATCGGCCGCGTCGCACGCTATCTCACCAACGGCAACGGCGGTTACTCGCTGGCCGCGGAACGTCTCAAGGAACCTCGGGTCGGCTGAGGCCGGAAAATCATGATCGACAAATCTTCGCGCCTCAAAGTCGCCCTGCAGAAGTCGGGACGCCTCACCGAAAACTCGCTGGACCTGCTGGTCCGCTGCGGCCTGAAATACAGCCGCGGCAAGGATCAGCTCATGTGCTACGGCGAGAACATGCCGCTCGATGTGCTGTTCGTGCGCGACGACGACATTCCGGACCTGGTACAGCAAGACGTCTGCGATCTCGGCATCGTCGGCCTCAATGTCATCGAAGAGAAACGCCTCGCCTTCCAGGCGCGCGGCGTGACGCCGCTGTTCGACCAGGTGATGGTGCTCGACTACGGCAAGTGCCGCCTGTCCATCGCCGTGCCCGATGGCACCGAATACAAGGATGCGAATTCGCTGCGCGGCAAGCGCATCGCGACGACCTATCCGAACATCCTCGGCCGCTTCCTGCGCGAGCGCGACATCAAAGCCGATGTCGTCACGATGTCGGGCGCCGTGGAAATCGCGCCGCGACTGGGCCGTGCCGACTTCATCTGCGACCTCGTCTCCACCGGCTCGACGCTCATCGCCAATCACCTGACCGAAGCGGAAACGGTGATGGAAAGCCAGGCGGCCATCATCAGCACGCCGGTACCCGTGAGCCAGGAAAAACAGGAATGGATTCACCGTCTCACGGTACGCATCGACGGCGTGCAGCAGGTGAAGGAGAGCAAGTACATCATGCTGCACGCGCCGCGCGACCGGCTCACGGAAATCCGCAAGCTGCTGCCCGGCAGCGAGTCGCCGACGATCGTGCCGCTCGATGGCTCGGGCGACAAAGTCGCCGTCCACGCGGTGTGTCGCGAGAACGTGTTCTGGGAAACGCTCGAAAGCCTGAAGGCTGCGGGCGCCAGCGCGATCCTCGTGCTGCCGGTCGAGAAGATGCTGGCATGAGCGCGCTGCCGATCCTGCAATGGTCTTCGATGTCGGCGGACGCGCGACGCGCGGCGTTGCGGCGTCCGGCACAGAGCGACGCCGAACAGCTCACCGCCAGCGTGAAGCGCATCGTGGATGACGTGCGCGCGCGCGGCGACGAAGCCGTGCTCGACTACACGCGCCGTTTCGACTGCCCGACCATCGACACGCTCGACGTGCCGCCGGAAGAATTCGCCTGGGCCGAGTCGCAACTGAACGAAACCCAGAGGGCCGCCCTGCATCGTGCCATCGCGAACGTCAGCCGCTTCCATGTCGCACAGCTCGCCGATCCGATCCGCATCGAGACCTCGCCGGGCGTAGTCTGCGAGCGCCACTTCCGCGCCATCGACGCCGTCGGCCTGTACGTGCCGGCCGGCGTCGCTCCCCTGCCCTCTGCGGCCATCATGCTCGCGGTACCGGCACGCATCGCCGGCTGCACGACGCGCATTCTCTGCACGCCGCCGCGCAAGGACGGGAAAGCCGATCCCGCGGTGCTGGTCGCTGCACGCCTGTGCGGCGTCGATCGCGTGTTCAAGGTCGGCGGCGCACAGGCCATCGCTGCAATGGCCTATGGCACGCAGACGATTCCGAAAGTCGACAAGGTGTTCGGGCCGGGCAATTCCTGGGTGACCGCCGCAAAGCTGCTGGTATCGAACGATCCCGATGGCGCCGCACTCGATCTGCCCGCTGGACCGTCGGAAGTGCTGGTGATCGCCGACGAATCGGCGCGCGCGACCTTCGTAGCGGCGGATCTGCTGGCGCAGGCCGAACACAGCGCCGATGCACAGGTCGTGCTCGTCACCACTTCGACCCGGCTCGCACAGGACACCATCGAAGAACTGGAGCGGCAGATGCAGCGCCTCGGCCGCGAAAGCACGCTGCGTGAGTCGATCCAGCACAGTCGCATCATCGCGGTGGAGTCGCTGGAACAGGCATTCGAAGTCAGCAACGACTACGCGCCCGAACACTTGATCGTCCAGGTCGGGAATGCGCGCGCCTGGCTACCGAAGATCCGCAACGCCGGCTCGGTGTTCCTCGGCGCCTGGACGCCGGAATCCATGGGCGACTACTGCAGCGGCACCAATCACGTCCTGCCGACTTACGGGTTCGCGCGTGCCTACAGCGGCCTGTCGATGACGGACTTCATGCGTCGCATGACGGTACAGGAACTGACCGACGACGGACTGCGCGATCTCGGCCCCACGGCGATCACCATCGCCGAGCTCGAAGGCCTCGATGCGCACGCCAATGCCGTGCAGGTTCGTCTCGATCATCTCGACGGAGCGGACCGCGCATGATCCGCATCCTCGAACGTGCCCGCCCCGACATTCTCACGCTGCGTCCGTACGAACACGCCGCCTGGGAGCCGTCGCTCGAACGCATGCACGCGAACGAGATGCCCTGGCGCGCGACGGAAGATGCGACACACGCCGGGCTCAATCGCTATCCGGAACCGCAGCCGGAGGAACTGATCCAGCATCTCGCCGAACTCTACGGTGTCGAACCCCGCAATGTGCTCGCAGGCCGCGGCAGCGACGAAGGCATCGATCTGCTGGTACGTGCATTCTGTCGCGCCGGTCGGGACAGTGTCGTGATCTGTCCGCCGACCTTCGGCATGTACAAGGTGTCGGCGCGCATCCAGGGCGCGGACGTCATCGAAGTGCCGTTGTTGAAGGAACGCGGCTATGCACTCGATGTCGAGCGGGTACTCGCAGCCTGGAACGAGAACGTCAAGATCGTCTTCGTGTGCTCGCCGAACAACCCGACCGGCAATCTCATGGATCGCCGCGCAATCGAAACCCTCTGCGAACGACTCGCGAACAAGGCCGTCGTGGTCGTCGATGAAGCCTACGTCGAGTTCGCAAAGGTCGAGAGCTTCGCGCAGTCGCTCGCGCGGTTCGAAAACCTGGTGGTGCTGCGAACGCTGTCGAAGGCCTACGCGCTGGCCGGCGCGCGTTGCGGCGCCTTGCTGGCCCATGAAGACATCGTTGAACTGCTCGCGCGCGTCATCACGCCGTATGCCTTGCCCACCCAGACCATCGAATCCGTGCTGACGTTCACCAACGCGACGCATCGCGCCGAAGCGGACAAGCGCATCGCCGACATTCTCGAGCAACGTGAGCGCCTGTTGCCGGAACTGACGCGCGCCCCTGCGATTCGCCGCGCCTGGCCGAGCGATTCGAATTTCATTCTCGTCGACTGCGTCGATGCCGACGCCGTGTTCAAAGCCGCCGTTGGCGCGGGCCTGATCATCCGCGATCCGCGCTCGAACCCGCTGCTCGCCAGCTGCCTGCGCATTTCCGTCGGCACCGCCGAACAGAACACGCGCCTGCTGCAGGCGATCGGCGCCATCGCCACCCTTGCCGGAGATGCAGCATGAGCGGCAGGAAAATCCTGTTCATCGATCGCGACGGCACGATCATCGAAGAGCCGGCCGATTTCCAGATCGACAGCCTGCCCAAGCTCAGGCTGGTGCGCGACGTGATTCCGGCCCTGCTGCGCCTGCAGGAAGCCGGCTATCGCTTCGTCATGGTCAGCAACCAGGACGGATTGGGTACCGCCAGTTTTCCCGAACCGACCTTCCGCGAGCCGCACGAATTCCTGCAGACACTGCTCGGCTCGCAGGGCATCCGCTTCGATGCCGAGTTCATCTGCCCACATTTACCGGCCGATAACTGCGGCTGCCGCAAGCCGAAGGCCGGCCTGCTCGACGACTATCTGCGCACGACGGACATCGACCGCGCCAACAGCTACGTCATCGGCGATCGCGAGACCGATCTCGAACTGGCCCGCAACATCGGTGTCGCCGGGTTGCGCATCGGCACGGATCTCGGCTGGCGCGAGATCGCGGCACGCCTCACCGCACCGAACCGTCGCGCGACGATCGATCGCAAGACCAAGGAAACCGACATTCGCGTTGCCGTCGATCTCGACAAGGAATCGCCGATCCATGTCACGACCGGCCTGGGATTCTTCGACCACATGCTCGAGCAGATCGCCAAGCACGGCGGCTTCTCGCTGGAACTGACCTGCAAGGGCGATCTGCACATCGACGAACATCACACAGTCGAGGACTGCGCGCTCGCGCTCGGCCAGGCGCTGAAGGCTGCGCTCGGCGACAAGCGCGGCATCCATCGCTACGGCTTCGTGCTGCCGATGGATGAGGCGCTGGTGCAGGTCGCCATCGATCTGTCGGGACGACCCTACTTCGTCTTCGAAGGCAAATTCGGCCGCGATTCCGTCGGCCAGCTGCCGACCGAACTCGTGCCGCATTTCTTCCGCTCGCTGGCGGAAACACTCGGCGCCGCGATCAACATCAAGGTCGAAGGCGACAACACGCACCACATGATCGAGGCCTGCTTCAAGGGAGTGGGCCGTACATTGCGCCAGGCATTCCGTATCACCGATACGGAACTGCCCAGCACCAAGGGAACGCTGTGAACTCAGGTCTCGCCATCATCGACAGCGGCGGCGCCAATATCGCGTCGCTGCAAATGGCCGTCGAACGACTCGGCGTGCCGGCCGATCTCACGACCGATCCGGAACGCCTGCGCCGCGCCAGCCACGTGATCCTGCCGGGCGTCGGCGCGGCGGCGGATTGCATGGGCCGGCTGCAGCAGGCCGGCCTCGTCGACACGATCCGCGAACTGCGCCAGCCGCTGCTCGGCATCTGCGTCGGCATGCAGTTGCTGTTCGAGTCGTCGGAAGAAGGCGACGTGCCGTGCCTCGGCCTGCTGCCCGGTCGCGTACGCCGGCTGCCGCAGCGCGATGGCCTGCCCGTGCCGCACATGGGCTGGAACCAGCTCGAATTCGATCGACCCTCGCCGCTGCTGAACGACATTGCCGCCGGCGACTACGTCTACTTCGTCCACAGCTATGCCGCGCCGCTGAGCGAACACACGCTCGCAACGACGACTTACGGCGATGCGTTCACGGCCGTCGTCCGGCGCGGCAACGTCCACGGCGCGCAATTCCATCCCGAGCGCTCGGCCCGCGTCGGCGCGCAACTGCTCCGCAATTTCCTGCAACTGTAGATTCCATGGAACTCATTCCTGCCATCGATCTGAAGGAAGGCCGCTGTGTCCGCCTGTTCCAGGGCGACTTCGCCGCCGAAACCGTCTACTCGACCGAACCGGCCGATGTTCTCTCGCGCTATGTCGCGCTCGGAGCGCGCCGCGTGCATGTCGTCGATCTCGACGGCGCCCGCGACGGACAACAGCGCAACCGCACGATCATCGGCGACCTCGCCGCAGCGAAGCGCGCGAAGCTGCAGGTCGGCGGCGGATTGCGCACACTCGACCGCGTGCGCGAGCTGCTGCAGTCGGGCATCGAGCGCGCCGTCATCGGCAGCGTTGCGGTGACCGCGCCCGAGGAAGTGATGCGCTGGATGGGCGAGGTCGATCCCAAGAAGATCGTGCTCGCCTTCGATGTGCGCATCGATGCATCGGGCGCACCGATGCTGACCACGCACGGCTGGCAGCAGACCAGCGACACGGTGCTGTGGAAAGCCGTGGAAAAATTCATGAAGGCCGGACTCGGCCACGTGCTGTGCACCGACATCGCTCGCGACGGCGCCCTCACTGGCCCGAACTGCGAACTCTATGCCGACGCGGTGCGACGCTTTCCCGAACTGCAATGGCAGGCCTCGGGCGGCGTCAGCGAAGCGCGCGATCTGCACGCCTTGCGAGACTGTGGCGTCGCCGCCGTGATCAGCGGCAAGGCGATGCTGGAAAACCGGATCACTGCCGAGGAGCTGCGGCCATTCTTGCCAAACGCATCATCCCCTGCCTCGACGTAAGAGACGGGCAGGTCGTCAAGGGCGTGCGCTTCCGCGACCACGTGGTCGTGGGCGACATTCTCGAACTCGCCACGCGCTATCGCGACGAAGGCGCGGACGAGCTCGTGTTCTACGACATCACCGCGAGTCCCGACGGGCGCTCGGTGGATCGCAGCTGGGTGAGTCGTGTCGCGCGGATTCTCGACATTCCCTTCTGCGTCGCCGGCGGCATCCGCTCCGTCGCCGATGCGGAGGAAGTGCTGGGCGAAGGCGCGGAAAAAATTTCGATCAACTCGCCCGCGCTGGCCGATCCGGAACTGATCTCGCGACTCAGTGCGCGGTTCGGTGTGCAATGTGTCGTTGTCGGCATCGACAGCCAGACGCTCGATGGCGACTACTTCGTCTACCAGTTCACGGGCGATCCGACCCGCACACGCAACACGGCGCGCCGCACGCTCGACTGGGTGCGCGAAGTGCAGGAGCGCGGCGCCGGCGAGATCGTGCTGAACTGCATGGCCAGCGACGGCGTCCGCGCCGGCTATGACCTTGCACAGCTTCAGGCCGTGCGACGACTGTGTCATGTGCCGCTGATCGCTTCGGGCGGCGCTGGTGCGCCGGAACATTTCGAGCGCGTATTCACCGAAGCACAGGTCGACGGCGCGCTCGCCGCGAGCGTGTTTCACAGCGGCGCCATCGCCATTCCGACACTCAAGACTTACCTGCGACAGCATTCGATCGAGATCCGGCCATGAACATTGCAGAGATCGATACGCTCGACTGGCGCAAGGGCGACGGCCTGCTGCCCGCCATCGTGCAGGACGCGACGTCCGGTCAGGTACTGATGCTCGGCTTCGTGAATGCGGAGTCGCTGCGCCAGACGCTGGAAAGCGGACGTGTGACTTTCTTCAGCCGCAGCAAGAACCGCCTGTGGACCAAGGGGGAAACTTCCGGAAACTTCCTGCACGTCGTTGCCGTCTCCGCCGACTGCGATCGCGATTCGTTGCTGATCACCGCGCGACCGGACGGCCCCACCTGCCACACTGGCACGAAGAGCTGCTTCGGCGACGAGATCGGCACGGATGCGACGTCGGTGGCGTTCCTGAGCCGGCTCGAAGCCGTGCTGGCGCAGCGTATCGCCGAGCGACCGGAAGGCAGCTATACCGCACGCCTCTGGTCTGAGGGAACGACGCGCATGGCGCAGAAAGTGGGCGAGGAAGGCGTCGAGGTGGCGCTGGCGGCCGTGACGCAGGAAGACGATCGACTGGTCAGCGAATCAGCCGACCTGCTCTATCACCTGACGCTGTTGTTGAAGAATCGCGGCCTGTCGCTGGCGAAGGTCGTGGGAGAGCTCGAGCAGCGGCATCGCAGCAAGCCGTAGCGATCTTCCTCTTCTTCCTGTGGGGCCGGCTTCAGCCGGCCTGGGAACTGTCAGACTGAAGCCTGACCTACAGGAAGACCTCAGATCAGGAATTCCTGCGCCGGCTCGCGCAGGTTGTAGGTCGAACTCATCGCCCGGCCGTAAGCACCCGCGGTCGCAATCAACAGCACATCGCCTTCCTGCGTCGGCGGCAGCAGTCGATCCAGGCCGAGCTGATCACCGCTTTCGCAGATCGGGCCCACCACATTCACGACTTCCGTGGCGAGATCATCGAGGCGCGTGAGATTCAGGATCTCGTGATGCGCACCATACAGCGCCGGACGGATCAGCGAGTTCATGCCGGTGGCAACACCGACGTACTGCACTTCGCCCTTGCCCTTGAGCTGTGTTACCTGCGCCAGCAGCACGCCGGCCTCGGCCACGAGGTAGCGGCCCGGCTCGATCCAGAGCTTCAGTTTCGGATGCGCCGTCTTGAGTGCGGCGAGCGCGGCACCGAATTCGGCGAGGACGACGCCCTGTTGTCCAAGACGTTCCGGCACGCCCAGGCCACCGCCCAGATCGACCGTGTGAACGTCCGGGAAGCGCTGAGTGAGTCCGGTGAGGATCTCGCCCACCGACTGCCAGTTGTCGACACTGAATACACCGCTGCCAGTGTGCGCATGCAGGCCGACGACGCGCGCGCCGCTCGACTTCACCAGCCGCTCCAGTTCATCCATTTCGAACAGCGGCACGCCGAACTTCGAGTGCACGCCGGCGGTACGGACCTTGTCGTGATGACCGCGGCCATAGCCGGTATCGATGCGCACGAACACGTCGCGGCCCTTGAACAGTTCCGGCCAGGCCTTGAGCGGATGCAGATTGTCGAGCGTGACCCAGATGCCCTGCTCGAGCCCCCAGGCATATTCATCGCGCGGGGCGAAATTCGGCGTGAACAGGATCTTCTTGCGATCGAGGCCGGGCAGCGTCTCGATGACGTGCTCGACCTCGTTGCGCGATACGCATTCGAAGCCCAGGCCCTGTTGCTGGAACAGCTTCAGGATCTCCGGATGCCAGTTGGCCTTGAGCGCGTAGAAAACGTCGTCGATGCCGGGCAGTGCCTTCAGCGCCTGCGCACGTGCCGTCAGCGTGGCGCGGTCATAGACGAAGGCGGCGCCGTGCTTGCGTCCGAGTTCGACCAGATCGTTGCGACGTACGTGCCACCACTGCGCGGAGGTGTCGGTTGCCTTGTTGGCACCGCCATAGAGTTCTTCCCAGGTCGGCCCGAGCACGCGATCGGCCGTCATCTTGCGGATGGCGATTTCGTGCAGGCGCGACACCAGCCGGTCGCCCTGCTCTTCGTCGATCACGAACGTGATGTTCAGATCGTTCGCGGCCTGCGTGACCAGATAGATCTTCTGCTCCTCGAACAGCTCCAGCGCGTCGCCGAGCCGATGCAGGATGGCGCGGATGTTCCGGCCAACGAGGCTGACTGCGGCGCACGGACCGATCACCTGCACGCGACAGATCTTGCCCAGATCCAGCGTCAGCGCATCGAGCGCAGCCTTGGTCAGCGTGTTGGCGGCCGGATCGAGCGATACCGTGACGCTGGTTTCCGAGGTCGACACCAGGTCGATCGAAATGCCGTGATCCTTGAACACCTGGAACGCATCGGCGAGGAAGCCGACCGAATGCCACATCCCGACCGTCTCCATCGAGATCAGCGTGATGTTCTTCTTGATGGTGACGGCCTTGACCTGCGCGGCGACATTGCCGCCCTGAGCCGAGATCACCGTGCCTTCGAGCTTCGGCGTCTGGGTCGCATAGACATACAGCGGAATGCCGTACTGCTTGACCGGCATGATGCAGCGCGGGTGCAGCACCTTGGCGCCGCTGCTGGCGATTTCCTGTGCCTCGTCGTACTCGAGCGCACGCAGCAGGCGCGCCGTGGCAACCGAGCGCGGGTTGGCGCTGAACATGCCCGGCACGTCGGTCCAGATTTCCAGCCGGCGTGCCTGCAGTTTCGCGGCGAGATAGCTGCCCGAGGTGTCCGAGCCGCCGCGACCGAGCAGGACGGTGTCGCCGTTGTCGTCGCTGGCGATGAAGCCCTGCGTGATCCATACCGTGCCGGGCGAGGACCAGCGGCGCTGCAGTTCGACGTCGGGTTCGTAGCTGCAGGTCGCCGACAGGTAGCTCGACCGCGTATTGGCATTGCGCCGCGATTCCGCCTTGAGCACCGTGCGCACGTCCACCCACTGCACATCGAGTCCCTGCGCCGTGAGGAAGGCGGCGCCCAGGCGCGTCGCCATCAGCTCGCCCTGTGCCATCACGCGCGCGTGCAGCCGCTCGCTCACTTCGCCGACCAGCGAAATGCCGGCGGCGATCTGGCGCAGCCGCTTGAACTGGTCTTCGAGATCGGGGGAAGGAACGATGCCGAGATCGCGCGCCAGATCGCGATGGCGCTGTTCGATCTGGTCCATCACCGGTTGCCATTCGCCGCCCAGGGCCTGCGACAGCAATTGTTCGAGACGATCGGTGATGCCGGAGAGCGCGGAATGGACGACGACCGGACGCAGCCCCTCTGCCAGCCGGTCGCGCAGCACGCCGGCGACATTCTTCCAGTTGGCCGCGGAGGACACGCTGGTGCCTCCGAACTTGAGCACGGCCCACGGTGAAGTGCTGGGCGTAGTACCCGTGACGGAATCAGCGGTCGTCATAGAAACCCCATCTGCCTGAACGAGGGACGTGCGGCGTCACGTCCCTGAATCTTGTCTGCCGGCCCGCAGGCCTATTCTTCGTCTTCGAAGTCGTTGAGTTCTTTTTTCAGGCGGCGCTCGGCCAGCACGTCTTCCAGCTTGCTCCAGGCGGCCTTGCCTTTCTTGGTGTCTTTCGAGGCGCTGGGGCGGGCGCGCCGATTGTCGATGAATCGATCGAAATTCTGATCCTCATCGCTCTCCGCGACGAAGTCATCATCGATATCGAAGTGCTCGTCGTCTCTCTCCACCATGATGGTTCCTGGAAAAATCCTGAAAAATCAACTAGATCGGGACCGGCGGGGACCCGCGGCCTGCGGACTATATACGATGCGCCGCCGTTTTCAATGGCTGGTTTGTCGCCGTGACGGGACGTCTTTCCACGCCTGCGGGCGGCCCTGCCTCAATGGCATTGGGCGTCGCGGATTCAAGGGCTTGGGACAGATCGGCGGGCGCCGATTCAGCGATTCGAAACGACGACCGGCGCGCCCCGCCCCAGGCCCAGGCCGTCGGCAGCACTCTGCTCGGCCCGGGCCAGTTCCACGACGCCGAAGGAATTGATCAGGGCCAGGTATTCGCCCGGTTTGACGTCGCCATAGGTCCGCCGCAGGGGAAAGCTGTGGCCGGCCGTACGGACCACTGCGTGACTGAATCGCTCGATCAGCGAAGCGTCGATGTTGCTGATGAGATTGCCGAAATGGTCGATCGTGATGATGACGCCCGACACCTGTTCGGGCGTGCTGGTGGGCTCATCCACCCAGGCCGGCACGATGTCCGTCGTTGCCGGGCCAAGGTCCGCCATGGCAATACGCCCGGCAGCCATCTCTGCAGCCACGGGCGCGAAGATGTCCCGCCCGTGGAAAGTGGCACTGGGCGTGGGCAGCTGCAGCCGTTGGCGGATCCGGGACAGGTCCAGGCGACAGATCCGGGCGGACGCAGCCCGATTCACGACCGGTGCCAGCAGGCCGTTGTCCGGCGCCAGGAAGCCGTGGCCGTCCGCCTCGACCGCAATGATGTCGCGATTGGTGCCGACTCCCGGATCCACCACGGCCACATGAACGGTCCCTGCCGGAAAGTACTGATAGGAGCGGGACAGCCAGAACCCGGCTTCGGCCGGCCAGTAGACCGGCACCTCGTGAGTGACGTCGATGATGCGGGCGTCCGGCAGCCGCGCCAGCATGCGCCCTTTCATCGTGGCGACGAATGGCCCCTGGTGGCCGAAATCCGTCGTGATGGTGATGACGCCGCTGGGCGCGAACATCGACGCTGCTCAGCCGGCCTGGTACTCGAATCGTCCGAAATCCTCCACCACGACGCCGCGCTGCGTGGCGATGAGCCGGAACGCCGCATCGCCCGGTGCGACCTTCCACACATCGACGTGCAGCGGTTCGCCCGGATAGACCGGACTGGTGAAGCGCAGGTCGAGCCGGCGCAGGCGCTGCGGCTCGTCATTGCACAGCGCCTTGATCAGCGCGCGCCCGACCATGCCGTAGGCCGCCAGCCCATGCAGGATGGGACGATCGAAACCGGCCTGCCCCGCGACCTCGGGATCGATGTGCAGCGGGTTGTAGTCGCCGGACAGCCGGTAGATCAGCGCCTGGTTCAGCGACGTATGGACAGGCACCTGCAGATCGGCGGCGCGATCCGCGGGTACCGGGCGCGGCTTCGGCGCGCCCTCGCCCTTGCCGCCGAATCCCCCATTGCCGCGCAGGAAAACCACGTTGCCCAGCGTCACCAGCAGATCGCCCGAGGCCTTGTCGAACAGCTTGCGCGTGGAATACAGCACCGCGCCCTTGCTCGCACCCTTGTCGTAGATCTCGTCGATCTTGCCTTCGCTGACGACCGTGCCTTCGGGCGGCAGCGTTTTGTGCACCTGCAGCGACTGCTCGCCGTGCAGCAGCATCGTGTAATTCACGCCGAACTTCGGATCCGACAATTTCATGGCGCCCGCGCCGAGCACGACGGCCTGCATCGGCAGCGCCACCAGGCCCTTCTCGTAGACGTACCTGAGTTCGTTGCGATCGAACGGATCGGCGGCGCCGACGCCCAGGCCCAGCGCATAGAGAATGGTGTCGCGCTTGGTGTACGTCTCCGTCACGGATTCGACAGGCAGGCGCATCAGACGGTCGTAATCGAGAGACATGAGCATCCTCGGTCAGGAAAGGCGGGGCGCTGATTGTCCACGAAGTGCGCCGGTGCGGACTACTGCGCAGAAAAAATTTCACGGTCGTTGCGCGTGCCGGAACGCATCCAGTAGCATCGGCCCCGCGCATGTAACTGGCGTAGATGGAATAACCATCGGGAAGCATGCGTGCAGAGCCCGCCTCTGCCGACCGCCGCTCGCCTGGGCACCTTGTCCAACCTCTTCACAGGAGCGAGCCGGTCATGCAATCCACTCTCGATCTTCTCAAGCTCAGCGACCCCGACGTCCACGCCGCGATCCTCGGCGAGGAACAGCGCCAGCGCGAAGGCCTCGAACTGATTCCGTCCGAGAACTACGCCTTCCCCGAGGTCTACGCCACCAACGGCAGCGCCTTCGCCAACAAGTACGCCGAGGGCTATCCGGGCCGTCGCTATTACGGCGGCCAGACGTTCACCGATCGCATCGAAACGCTCGCCATCGCACGTGCGAAGTCCCTCTTCCGCGCCGAACACGCCAACGTGCAGCCGCTCAGCGGTTCGCCGATGAACCAGGCCGTGTACATGGCGTGCCTGCAGCCCGGCGACACCGTGCTGGCGATGGACCTGTCGCACGGCGGTCATCTCACGCACGGCGCGCCGGTGTCGGCGATGGGTCGCATTTTCAACTTCGTGCGCTACAAGACGGCGCCGCCCGACGGTCACCTCGATTACGACCACGTGCGCGAGATTGCACGGGAAGTTCGTCCGAAGCTCGTGCTGTGCGGACACTCCTCGTATCCGCGCGAACTCGACTACGCGCGCTTTCGCGCGATTGCCGACGAAGTCGGCGCGCTGGCCATGGCCGACGTGTCGCACATCGGCGGCCTGATCGCCGGCGGCGCATTGGCGAATCCGCTCGACGCCGGTTTCGACGTCGTCACCACGACGACGCACAAGTCGCTGCGCGGACCGCGCGGCGGCCTGATTCTCTGCAAGGCCGCGCTGGGACCGCGCATCGACCAGGCCGTGTTCCCGGGAATGCAGGGCGGGCCGCACATGAACGCCGTGGCAGGCATTGCCGTGACATTGAAGCTGGCCGCCGGGCCGGCGTTCAAAGCGTACGCACAACAGGTGATTCGTAACGCACAGCAGCTCGCGGCGGCGCTGCTCGAACGCGGCTGCACACTGATCACCGGCGGTACCGAGAATCATCTGCTGGTGATCGACACGATCCGTTCGTTCGATCTGGATGGCCGCGTGGCGGAAACGGCGCTCGATGCCGCGGGACTCACCGTGAACAAGCAGGTGATTCCGGATGATCCGCGACCGCCGCTGCGACCGAGCGGCATCCGGCTCGGCACGCCGGCCATGACGACGCGCGGCCTGCGCGAGGCGCAGATGACGCAGGTGGCGGAATGGATGGTGCGCGCGCTCAGGGCCGCGTCGGATGAGGCGGCGTTGCAGCAGATTCATGCGGAGGTGCGCGAACTCTGCGGCCGCTTTCCGGTGCCTGGCCTGGATTGAGCACATCTGTTCTTACTGTGGGGCCGGCTTCAGCCGGCCT
>NZ_DAINNK010000003.1:0-31118 GCF_036735925.1 Povalibacter sp. | reverse complement strand
AGTCAGCGCGAGAGCCGCAGTCCCGTCATCGCATCGAAGAAATGCAACTTGTCAGGCGTGAGCCCGAGCGTGATCGTCGCTCCGACGGCTGGCAGATCGTGCGGCGGCACGCGCGCGATGACCGGCCAGCCGCCATGACGCGCATGCACGAACGCCTCGCTGCCGACGGATTCGACCAGATCGACGACGGCATCGAAGCGGATCACATGCGACAGATCGTGCGCCGAGATCCGATGGACGTGCTCCGGCCTCACGCCGACAACGACTTCGCCCTCAGGTCGAATCGATAGCGACGGCCCCAGCGACAGAGTCACGCCGCCGGCCGCGAGCGCCTCGCCCACGATCCGCCCCTGCCAGCGATTCATCGCCGGACTGCCGAGAAAGCCCGCGACGAACAGATTGGCCGGTTGATCGTAGATGCGCATGGGCTCGTCGATCTGCTGGATGATCCCCTCCTTCATGACGACGATGCGCTGCCCGAGCGTCATCGCCTCCACCTGATCGTGCGTGACGTAGATCATGGTCGTGCCGAGCGATCGATGCAGGCGCGCGATCTCGGCGCGGGTCGTCGTGCGCAATCGTGCATCGAGATTCGACAGCGGTTCGTCGAGCAGGAACACCTGCGGCTGGCGCACCAGCGCCCGGCCAAGTGCCACGCGCTGACGTTGTCCGCCGGAAAGCTGTTTCGGCAATCGCTGCAGCAATGCACCCAGTTCGAGCATGTCGGCAGATTGCTTCACGCGCCCGGCGATGTCTGCCGCCGAATGGCCGCGCAGTTTGAGACCGAACCCGAGGTTCTCTTCGACCGTCATGTGCGGATACAGCGCATAGCTCTGGAACACCATCGCGATGTCGCGATCGCGCGGCTCCAGAGGTGTGACGTCGCGACGGCCGATGAAGATCGAACCCGACGTGACTTCCTCGAGTCCGGCAATCATGCGCAGCAGCGTGCTCTTGCCGCAGCCCGACGGCCCGACCAGCACCAGCAGTTCGCCGTCGCGAATGGTGAAATCGGCATCGGCGACCGCCACGGGACCGTTGTTGTAAACCTTGCGCACCGAGCGCAACACGACTTCAGCCATGCAATTTCCTTCGGCCGTATAGACTGACGTCTCCGGTACCCGCGCGAACCTGCAACCCATGTCCCGAGCCATTCCCGCCGACCGCTTCCCCGACGATTTCGTCTGGGGCTGCGCGACCTCCGCCTATCAGATCGAAGGCTCGCCGCTCGCCGACGGCGCCGGCATGAACGTGTGGCATCGCTTCAGTCACACGCCCGGACGCGTCGTGAACGACGAAACCGGCGACATCGCCTGCGACCATTACCGACGCTGGGAAAGCGACGTCGATCTGATGCAGCAGCTCGGACTGCAGGCCTACCGCTTCAGCATCGCGTGGAGCCGCATCCTTCCAGAAGGCATCGGTCGCGTGAATCCTGCCGGACTCGATTTCTACGAACGGCTCATCGACCGGCTGCTCGCGAAGGGAGTCCAGCCGACCGCGACGCTGTTTCACTGGGACCTGCCGGCCGCGCTCGACGATCGCGGCGGCTGGCTGAACCGCGACAGCGCGCACTGGTTTGCCGAGTACGCCGAGACCGTGTTTCGCCGCTTCGACGATCGCATCAAACTGTGGGCGACCCTCAACGAACCCTGGGTGGTGTCGGACAATGGCTATCTGCACGGCACCGCGGCGCCGGGACATCGAAATCTGTTCGAGGCACCGATCGCCACGCACAACCTGATGCGCGCGCACGGCGCCGCGGTACAGGCCTATCGCGCCGCGGGTCGTCATCGCATCGGACTGGTCGTGAACATCGAACCGAAGTATGCCGCTTCGCAGTCTCCGGACGATCTGGCCGCGACGCGGCGGGCGGAAGCGCAGATGAATCGTCAGTTCATCGAGCCGGCGCTGCTCGGCCGCTATCCCGAGGAACTCCGCGAGATCTTCGGCGATGCCTGGCCGGACTGGGCCGCCGACGATCTGGCGCTGATCCGCCAGCCCATCGATTTCGTCGGTCTCAACTACTACACGCGCGCCGTCGTCCGACATGATCCTGACGTCTGGCCACTGCGCGCCATGCCCGTGCGACAGACGCAGCACGCGCACACCGAGATGGGCTGGGAAGCCTTCCCGCAGGGACTCACCGACACGCTGCTGTGGATCAGGGATCGTTACGACAATCCGCCCGTGTACATCACCGAAAACGGCGCGGCCTTCGCCGATCCGCCGCAAGTCTCCGGCGACCTGCTCGACGATCCGCCGCGCGTCGACTACTTCAGAACGCACATCCGCGCCGTGCACGATGCCCTGCGCGCCGGTGCCGATATCCGCGGCTACTTCGCCTAGTCGATGCTCGACAACTTCGAATGGGCGCTCGGCTACTCGAAGCGCTTCGGCATCATTCACGTCGACTATACGACGCAGAAGCGCACGCTGAAGGCGAGCGCGAGGTTCTTTGCCGAAGTCATTGCATCGAATGGGGCGGTGATTTTCCGGAAATAGGAGGTTCACACGGAGATCACGGAGTTCACGGAGATCCGGAACAAAAGATCTCGCATCAGACCTCCGTGATCTCCGTGTGAAACCTCCCCTCTTCACTCCGAAAACTCGATCCGGAACGGCAACGAACTCACGCGCAATTCATTGCCATTCCAGCGCGCGGAGCCCTGCGTGATCTTCTGCGTTCCCGAAGGGCGTTCCGGAAAACTCAATGCGATGCCACCCGCCGGCGTCCCGGTCCTGTCGATCGACAGAATCGTCGTGCCGTTCTCGACCTTGTGCGAATAGTCGAGCGTGCCGTAGGGCGTTCGCAGGCCGCGCACGCCGAAGTTTTCCTTGCCGAACCACTCCTTCGGTATGCCGCCCATCAGCAGCAGCGTTTCATCCGCGGGACGTTCGTAGGCAAACATGTCCAGCAACGAGCGGCCGTAGTCCGACGCCACCCAGCCGTGCGGCATGTCGCCGATGAAACGCGTCTTGCGGACTTCGCGGCCAACGACTTCCGCCCACTGATTCCAGGTCGCCGGGCGACGGTCGTTCATGAAAAACGCCAGCAGTTCCTGGGTGCGGTCGCGCCAGCCGAGCCGCACGAACGTACCGATGTTGCGCAGTTCGTAGGGCGTGTACGCATCCCAGGTCGCATCGCTGCGGCGCTTCACGAACTCCTGCCAGTAGCGTTCGAACGTATCTTCCAGCGCCTCCGGCGGCAGCATGTGCTGTTCGCCGACCGGCGCCAGCGCGATCGAGGTCGAGGTCGGATCGAAGTCGCCGAGTTCGGCGGCGCCCGGCAGGTAGTCGATATCGTGCTGGCGCATGGCCAGGCGCAGCGAGCGATACAGGTCGGAGCGGAACTCGTCACGCGAATCGATGAACTGGCGCATCGCGCTGCGCTCGCCCAGCGCGCGCGCGATGCGCACGGCCGATTCGTAGCCCGCGAGGGCCCAGAAATTGTCCCAGTACGAGTGCATCGGCTTGGCCGAGTAGCCTTCGTGGCTGATCGACGCCGGCATCGTGCCGTAGAACGCGCGGCGACCTTCTTCACGGTTGGCGTCCGTTCTTTCGGATTCGCGCAGCTTGTCCATGTAGTTCACGGCGCTGACGACTCGCGGCCACATCGAACGCAGCAGTTCCTTGTCATCGGTGTAGCGATACACCTCGTCGATCAGGAACAGGAATTCGCCGCCGCTGTCGTTCTCCGGCACCGGATCGGCGCCGCGAACGTCGACGCAGCACGGCACCTTGCCGTTGGCGAACTGGTAGTCCGCATACCAGAGCAGGAATTCCTTCGCGACCTCCCCGTGCCCCATGCGCAGCAGGAAGTCCGAGGTCATCGCGCCGTCGCGGATCCACGAGCGCTCATAGGAACGCGAACCCGGCTGGATGCCGTGGCCGTCGCGATTGATCAGCACATGCGCGAGCGCGGTGCGCAGCGTGTCGAACCAGGTTTCGGCCTGCGGCGGCACGTCGATCTGCAACCGGTTGAGCTTCTCTCGCCATTCGGCTTTTACAGCTTCTTCCGCAGTCGCAGGAAGGGCCGCAACCGGTGCATTGCGATCGGCGTGCTGCGGCAGATCCAGCACGATCTCGCGCGTTTCGCCGGCACCGAGTTCGATGTCGTAGAGCAGCGCGCCGGACGCGAATCCTGTCTCATCGTGAATGGAGGTCGCCGCCTGCGCCTGCAGCAGCCAGTCGCAGGGCGAATCGGCATCGAACGGCACGGCAACGAACGCTGTCGGGGGCGACTGCGGCAGCACCGCAATTACGCCATCGACCTTGACATGGTCTTCATCCCAGCCCAGGTCGTGGATCGGACTGACCCCGCCGGCCGTGTTCAGGAATTGCGCCGGCGGATTCACCTGCAACGGTCGCACGGCCAGCGCCAGCGTGAGCTTGTTCGGTGCGCCGGCGTCGTTGCGCACGCGATAGGTGACGCGCGTGTGTGCGCTGCCCTTGTCACCGGCACCAAGCGCCGTCACCTCCAGCGACAGATCACCGAGACGCCAGTACACGCTGGGAACCGGCAGGTAACCGTCGGCCAGCGACTGCGTGATCGACGCATCGGCCCAGGTCAGCAGCCGATCGCCCTGACGAATGAAAGGCTCGACCGAGAATCCGCCCTTGCGTGCCTCGATCGCCCCGTCTTCGGAGAACAGGCCCTCTTCCCGGTCCGCATCGATACCGACGATCGTCCAGTACGACTGTTCGTCGTAATACGCGCGCGGATAACAACCGCGCTGCGTACGCTTCGCCAGTTCCTGCAGGAACACATTCGGCGATGCCCCAAAAGCCAGATCGCGAACATGGATCTCGCTGATCGACACCGGGCGTCCGGGATCGGGAATGCTCAGCCGGATCCAGCGTGCTTCCGATTCCGGCAGCAGATGCGAATCGCGGCCGCCGCTGCCCGCCGTGACCTCGCGTACCGTCTGCCATTGCTCGCCGTCGCTCGACAGTTCGAGCGAGTAGCGCGGTGCGTGAAGATCCGGCAGCCAGTCGATCTCGATGCCGCCGAACTCCTGGATCGCCTGCAGATCGATGGTCATCGACTGCGGCTTGTTCGGCGTTCTCGCGCTGCGCCAGGCGGTTTCGGGCTTGCCGTCGAGCACGGCAGCGGCGTTCGTGCCGGTCGTGGCCTCCACCGTCGGGCTGGCCGTCAACGTGGGGCGCACCACCGTCTTGAGACTCAGCTCGTCGAACCAGAGCTTGCCGCTGCCGCCTTCCGCGCCGGCGCTGATCACGAACTCGATCGAGGCGAAGCGTCGCAGCGTGCGATCGTCGGTCGGCCCCCACGCAAATTCGATCTGGCGCTTCTTGATGCGAATGTTCTGCCATTCGCCCGAGAACCTGTAGTTGGCGCGGCGGTACCACCACACGTTGTCGCCGGAGGCGTCGACGAATTTCACTTCGAAGTGATTCTGTCCGGCCTGGCCGCGCAGCCAGAAGGAAATCTCGTAGTCGTCCGGCAGTTCGACATCGAACGGGCGCGCGGCGGCGACATAGCCGGCGGTCTTTGCGAAATCGAAATCGAGCTGCAGCGCGCCACCCTTCACTCCGGGCGCCGCATGCACGGAGGCAATGACGCCGTCGGAGGCGACGGCCTTCCACGGCGTGACATCGTCCAGTTCGTCGAGGATTCGCAGATCGGTCGATGCAGCGCCCATGATGATCATTGCCAGCAACAGTCCAGCGAGAATTCCAGTCGGTCGCGACAGTCCCATCATCGTCAGCCCTTCACGCTGCCGGCCAGGATGCCGGCGATGTAATAGCGCTGCAGCGCCAGGAACAGGATCAGCACCGGCATCACGGTGATCACCGCGCCGGCCATCATCAGCTCATTGTCCTGCACGTATTCGCGCGACAGTCCGGCCAGCGCCACCGGCAGGGTGTACAGCTTCTGATCGCTCAGCACGATCAGCGGCCACATGAAATCGTTCCAGGTACCGAGGAACGTCAGGATGCCGAGCGTGATCAGGATGGGCTTGAGCAGCGGCACCACCACCGACCTGAAAATGCGCCACTCGCTCGCGCCGTCGATGCGCGCAGCTTCGAGCAGATCCTCCGGAATCGACAATGCGTACTGGCGCACCAGGAAGATGCCGAAGATGCTCGCCATCGCTGGCACGATCACGCCGCCGTAGGTGCTGACCAGTCCCAGTTCCTTCACCAGCGCGAACAGCGGAATCATCGCGACCTGCCCCGGAATGACCAGCGCACCGAGCAGCGCGCGGAAGATGCGCTCGCGGCCGGGAAAGCGCAGCTTCGCGAAGGCATATCCCGCCGTCGTGTTGAAGAACAATGAAATGAGCGTCGCGAGCGTCGCCACCAGCGCGCTGTTGAACAGATAGCGCCCGGCACTGTGGCGCTCGAACATGATCCGGTAGTTGTCCAGCGTCGGATGTTCGGGCAGCAGCGGCGGCGGAAAATGACCCGCCGCGCCTGTGGGCATGAACGACACCGAGATCATCCACAACAGCGGGAACGCCGTGGCAACGGCGCCGATCAGCAGCGCCGCATTGATCCAGAACCTGGCGATGGGCTTTCTCATGCCGCAGTCCCGTGGCGACGCGCCACCCGCAGTTGCAGCAGCGTGATGGCGAACATGATCACGAACAGCAGGAAGGCGACGGCCGAGGCGCGGCCGAGGTTCCACCACTTGAAGCCTTCCTCGTACATGAAGTACAGCACGCTCAGCGTGCTTTGCAGCGGTCCGCCTTCCGTCATGACGTAGGGCTCGGCGAACAACTGGAAATAACCGGCCATGGTGAGGATGCTGACCAGCAGCAGCACTGGCGCAATGCCGGGCAGCGTCACGTGCCGGAACAGCTGCCAACCGGAAGCACCGTCGATGCGCCCGGCCTCATACAGATCCTCGGGAATGCTCTGCAGCGCGGCGAGCAGGATGATCATGTTGTAGCCGAAGTTCTTCCACACCGCGAGGATGACGATGGCGGGCATCGCCCAGTGCGGATCGCCCATCCAGTCGATGGGATCGATGCCGACGAAGCCGAGCACGTAGTTCAGGAAACCGTAGCGTGTGTGAAAGATGTAGCGCCACACCACGGCGACCGCGACCATGGTCGTGACGACGGGCGCGAAGTAGAGGGTGCGATAGACGTTGCGGAAGCGCGCCAGCTTCGAGTTGACCAGCAATGCCGCGCCCAGCGAGGCGCCGAGCGACAGTGGCACGCCCAGCAGCACGAAGTAGAACGTGTTGCCGAGCGACTTCCAGAACAGCGGCTGCGACAGCAGCGACACATAGTTGTGCAGGCCGACGAAGCGCAGGTTGTCGTAGTCCGCGAGCGCGTAGAGATCGAAGTCGGTAAGGCTCATCGCCAGCGCCGCCAGTACCGGCACGAAGAAGAAGATCGCCATCACCAGCAAGGCCGGTGCGGCGAACCACCAGCCGGCCCAGCGCATCTTCATACGCCGAGGACTCCCTCTTCCTGTGGGGCCGGCTTCAGCCGGCCTGGTTCGAAGTGTTCAAGGCCGGCTGAAGCCGGCCCCACAGGAAGAAGAAGGCACCGCATTTTCCACTTCATCACATCAATTCCTCTCCAGCATCCAGCGCCGCTTCTCCAGCAGGGCGTCCGTCGTCGCATCGAGCGCGACGACGGCGGCATCGACCGACATTCTCCCCTGCACCACCCGCTCCGATGCCAGACGCATTTCCTGCGCGATGCGCTCCCACTCCGGTACTTTCGGCGGCGAACGTACGCGGTCGAGTTGCGCAAGGAATGCATGCGCATACGGCGAACGTTGCAACGCCGGCGCTTCCCAGCTCGTGCGTCGCGGGGGAATATTGCCGGTCAGATCGTAGAAGCGCCGCTGCGTTTCCGGCTGCGACAGATACTCGATCAGTTTCCACGCGCCCGGCTTGTTGCTGGCCGTGCGAAAGATCACCAGCCCCGAGCCGCCCGCCGAGGACAGCCCCGGGCCGTCGGGCCCGGGCATCGGTGCAGTCATCCACGCGTCCTGCAATTCGGCGGGCAGACGCTTCCTGAATTCCGGAATGTTCCAGGGTCCGGAGATGTAGAACGTGAACAGGCCATTGCCGAACTCATCCCAGACGTTGGACAGCTGCGTATTGGTCATGCGCGGCGCCCAGCCATTCGCGAAGATGTCGGCGTAGAACGCGAGCGTGCGGCGGAAATCGTCGCTGCGAAAATTGCCGAAACGGCCGCCGTCGCGCAGCACGTCGGACGGCTGCTGCAGCGCCAGCACCAGCAGCGGTTCGAATTCGTTCAGCGGCAGCAGCACCGAGTAGCGATCCGGCCCGACGAACTGCTTGACGGCGCCGAGCATCTGCGACCACTCCGCCCAGGTCTGCGGCGGGGCATTGAACCCGGCTTTCGCCAGCAGATCGGTGCGGTAGTACAGCAGTCGCGTGTCGACGTACCAGGGAACGGCGAAGACCTCGGCATCGATGCGGTTCGCTTCGAAGACGCCATCGAAGTAGTCGGGGCGCAGCACGACGGACGAGGAGCGGATCGATTCGTCCAGCGGTTCGAGCGCATTCAGTGCAGCGAACTCCGGAACCCAGGTGTTGCCGAGCTGGCAGACGTCCGGCAGCGTCTCGCCGGCATAGGCAGTGAGCAGTTTTTCGTGGGCGGAGATCCACGGCAGACGCTGGATCTCGACTCGTATGCCGGGATTGCGGGCGTGGAAGTCCTGCAGCAGTTCCGCCGTCGCCTCGCCTTCGCGCCCGAAGGTCCAGAAGCGCACGACATCGTCCCGTGCGCGAGGCCGGCAACCCGCCGTCACGGCGGCACCCGCGAGTCCCGCCAGGACGCTTCGACGCGAAACCGCTGGCAGCGAACTGCGTTTCAAAGGCGTCCTCGCGAGTCAGCTTCCGGGATTCGTCGTGGTGACCGGCGCCGTCGGCTGCGACAGCCAGCCGCCGGTGAAGCCGGCACGTTCGAGCCCGCGGCGAATGTAGGGATTGCGTTGCATGGTGCGCCAGATCACCTCTGAACGATAGTTCTCGATCATGGCAACGATGGGACCCTGATCGATGCCGAGATAGTCACCGGCGATCCATCCAAGACCTTCGACGATGCGCCCGTGACGCAACGGCACATCCGTGAACGTGAAACTCTGGTTCACCGAATCGAGGAAGCCATAGCGCTGATACAGATTCTCGCCGAAGCGCGCGCGGAAGGCGCGGATCGTCGGAATCACGATTTCGGGAGCAAAGGCGATGGATGCTACTGCTGCAGTCGGCGCGATCGTGCCGTCGTCCACCAGCTGCGGCGCCGCTGCCGCGCGTGCGGCATAGGTGAAGAAACCGCGCTCTTCATTGTTGAAGATCTGCACCGTATCCGCCGGCCCGTCGGAGGCCGAGAGTCCCCAGATCTCGCTGTCGTAGCCGCGCCAGCGCATGGGATTCTCGATGGCATACGCGCGCTGCGCATAGGTCGCGCGACGACTGTTCTCGAAATAGTCGATGCCCTTCGAGCGCATGAACTCGTCCTGGATGCCGCGGAAATCGATCCACACGTGCGAGTACTGGTGACCGAAGTGCGGGCCGAACGACAGGAATTCCTGTCCGCCGAACTCGCCCCAGTGATTCTTGTAGGTCCGCAGCCATTCCTTCCAGGCATCGGGCTCCACGGGATGAGTCGGCGAACCGAGCGCGAGGATGTACAGCAGCATGGCCTCGTTGTAACCGCGCCAGTCGTGGCGCAGAAAACCCGTCTCGGGACGCCAGCCATGCGAAATGATCGGCGGCCGGTTCTGCGACCACACCCAGTCGACGCGTCCGTAGATCCGGTCCGCGATCTCGCGGATCTCGCGTTCCTGCGCATGATCGCGATCGAAGTACGTCTGGCACAGCAGCACGCCGCCGAGCAGCAACGCCGTATCGACCGTCGACAGCTCCGTCGTCTGGTAGCGATGACCGGTCTGCATGTCGAGGAAGTGATAGAAAAAACCCTTGTATCCGGCGACGCCGGTTTCGTCCGGCCCCTGCGGCAGCTGTTCGAGGAATCGCAGCGTCCGCAGCACGCGCAGCCGCGCCTGTGTTCGCGATACGTAACCGCGCTCGGCGCCGGCCACATACGCGGTCAGGCCGAAGCCTGTGGCGGCGATGCTCGAGAATGACGGCGATGGATAACGATCGGGCACCAGGCCGTTCTGGCGATTGGTGGTATTCCAGAAATAGCGGAAAGTGCGGCGTTCGAGATTGTTGAGCACCGGATCGGCATCGCGATCGGGAGCGACCGAACGGGAGCGCTCGACCACCACGTTGGCAACATCAGGATTGGGTGCCTCGGATCCCGAGGCGATCGGCGGAGCCGTCGTCGCAATCATCGCCAATGCGGTCCATAGCAGCGTGTGAGGTCTCGCTGCCTTTCTCATTTCCGGTATCGATGGTCGGACACCGCGCTGACTGCTGTGTCGTGAAACATATGCATGCCCTTATACCACGCTCGATCTTTTCGGGACCGCATGTTGCCGGAATCGACGACCGCGCTTTCCGAAAGACCGGGCATCACAACGTGTCGCAACGATTGGGACAGCGTGCAGGTTCCGTCTCAGGCCTTCTCAGTGTCGGCGCGCGAGTTTCACGACCAACCCGGTGATGAGCAACGCGGCGGCCGTGTAGAGCACGATCGCCAGCGTCGTTCCCCAGGCGCGCAGCAGCGCGGCAAACATGAGCGGCGCGATGCCGCCGCCGACGATGCCCGCCAGCGTGTACGCGAGCGAGGAACCGGCGTAACGCACGCGCGCCGGAAATTGCTCGGCGATGAACGCCGCCTGCGGCCCGTACATCGATGCATGAATGATCAGGCCGCTGCTCAGCGCCAGCACGATGAGCACGGGCTCGCGGGTATCGAGCAGCGGAAAGAGCGCGAGGATCCACAGCAACCCGAGCACGACGCCACCTGCGTAGACAGTGCGTCGACCCAGCCGATCGGACAGGCCGCCGAAGAACGGAATCGATGCCGCGTTGCACGCGCCCGCAATCGACAACGCAATCAATGCCAGCGTTCGCTCGAGGCCGAGCGTGGCGGTGAGGTAGCTCAGCGAAAACGTCGCCGTCAACGAATACAGCACGTCCGGACCGATGCGCGCGCCACCGCCGCGCAGCAACGATCGCCAGTGATCGCGAAAGACTTCGCCGATCGGCGTCTTCGCCTTCGCACCCTCCTTCTGGAGAGCAAGGAAATCCGGTGTCTCGGCCACACCCAGACGAATCCACAGACCGAAGATCACCAGGGCAACGCTGGCGAAGAATGGCAGGCGCCAACCCCATGCAAGGAAGTCTTCGGGCGACAGGGACATCGTGAGCAATGCGATCGAACCCGTGGCCAGCAGCGTACCGAGCGATGGCCCCATCTGCGCCCACGATCCATTGATGCCGCGTCGCTCGGCCGGTCCATGCTCGAGCGACAACAGCACGGCACCTGCCCACTCGCCTCCCAGCGCCGCGCCCTGGATGAATCGCAGCACGACGAGCAGGATGGGACTCGCGATGCCTGCCGCTGCATATGTCGGCAACAGCCCCATCAGCGCGGTCGTGATCCCCATCAGCAGCAGGGTCGCGACCAGTACGAAGCGTCGGCCGCGTCGATCGCCGAGATGTCCGAAGACGATGCCGCCCACCGGTCGCGAGAGGTAGCCGACCGCGAAGGTCGAGAACGCCAGAATGGTGCCCACGGCCGGCTCGAACGACGGAAAGAAGAGCTGGCCGAAGATGAGCGCGGCGAGTGTGTTGTAGACGGCGAAGTCGAAATATTCGAGCGTCGTGCCGACGATGCTGGCCGTGGCGAGACGCCGCGATCGGGATGCGTCCGCACTTACTTGCATCCGAAGCCTCCACCGCCCGGCGTCTGGATGACGAAGACATCGTCCGTTTGCACCTGCGCTTCGTGAGTCGCGCCGAACTCCTCGCGCGCGCCGTCCGCCCGCTCGATCCAGTTGCGGCCGGCTGCGGCGGCAGCGCCGCCTTCGAGTCCGAACGGTGCGACTCGCCGCCGGTTGGCCAGCAACACCGCAGTCATCGGCTCCAGAAAGCGGATCCGTCGCTCGACACCGTCGCCACCGCGATGCCTGCCCGCGCCGCCGGAACCGCGACGAATCGAGAACGCGTCGAGTCGCACCGGAAAGCGCCATTCCAGTACTTCGGGATCGGTGAGACGCGAGTTGGTCATGTGCGTCTGCACTGCGTCAGTACCATCGAAATCCGGACCGGCGCCGGAACCGCCGCTGATGGTTTCGTAGTACTGGTGACGCTCATTGCCGAAGGTGAAATTGTTCATCGTGCCCTGGCTCGCCGCGAGTACGCCGAGCGCGCCGTACAGGCAATCGGTGATCATCTGCGAGGTTTCGACGTTTCCCGCGACGACGGCCGCGGGATAGCGCGGATTCAGCATCGTGCCCTCCGGCACGATCAGGCGCAGCGGCACGAGACAGCCGGCGTTCATCGGGATCTCGTCGTCCACCAAGGTGCGGAAGACGTACAGCACCGCGGCTCGTATCACGGAGCGCGGTGCATTGAAATTGTCGGCGCGCTGCGCGCTCGTGCCGGTGAAATCGATCGTCGCCTCACGACGCATCTTGTCTATGCGAATGGCGACGCTGATCCGGGCGCCGCTGTCCATCTCGCACGAATACTCACCATCGCGCAGTGAATCGATTGCGCGACGCACGGCTTCCTCCGCATTGCGTTGCACGTGATTCATGTAGGCCAGCACGACTTCGAGGCCGTACTGATCCACCATTGCCTGCAACTCGGCACTGCCCTTCTGGCAGGCCGCGACCTGCGCCCGCAGGTCTGCGAGATTCTGTTCGACGTTGCGTGCCGGATACCGGCCCGATGACAACAGCTTCCGGATCTCGGCTTCGAGAAAGCGGCCGCCGGCAACGAGTTGCACGTTGTCGAGCAGCACGCCCTCCTCGTCGATGTGCATCGAGTTCGACGGCATGGAGCCCGGCGTGAGCCCGCCGATATCCCCGTGATGCCCACGCGCGGCGACGAAGAACGCCGGCGTCGGCGTTCCCCGCAAGAAGACCGGCATCACGACCGTGACGTCCGGCAGATGCGTGCCGCCGGCGTACGGCGCATTGAGCACGAATACGTCGCCTGGAATCATGGCCCCGGCGCGACGTTGCAGGATTTCCTGCACCGATTCGCCCATGGACCCGAGATGCACCGGCATGTGCGGCGCATTGGCGATCAACAGGCCGTCGCCATCGAACAGCGCGCAGGAGAAATCGAGTCGTTCCTTGATATTGACCGACGTGGCCGTGTTCGCCAGCGCCACGCCCATCTGTTCGGCGATCGACATGAACAGATTGTTGAAGACTTCGAGCAGGATGGGATCGGCCTGCGTGCCGATGGCCTTCTCGCGCTGCAGCGGTTGCAGCCTGCGCATCACGATGCAGTTCTGCTGCGTCACTTCGGCGCGCCAGCCCGTCTCGACAACCGTAGTGGTGTTCGGTTCGCGAATGACTGCGGGGCCGTCGATGATGTCGTCCGCCTGCAGTGCATCGCGATCGAAGAACGGCACTGGCTGGCAATGGTCGTCCAGATAGACGGGACGATACGCGATCGGCTGTAGCGGTCCGCTGCGCCGACGGGCTTGATCGACTGCGCTGACTTCCGTGTCGCTGACGCCGGCCGCCTCCACCGAAACGGATTCGATCACGAGGCCGCGAGCCGTCATGAGAAACCCATAGCGCGTCCGATATTGCGCCTCGAATGCGGCGCGGACTTCCGTCACTGCCGCATCGTCCGCAGCAGTCGGTGCAGACAGTTGCAGCGCGCTGTCCGTGCCTTCGTATTTCACCGCGAGCCGCCGCACCGTACGGATGGCACTGCCGGCGACGCCCTGCTGTTGCAGCTCGTGACATCCCTGCCGTTCGAGAATGTCGAGTGCGCCGCCCGCCTCTGCCAGGCTGTCCCGCGACAAGGCAGCTTCCATTGCGTGCTGTTTCAGCACGATGACGTCCGCCAGCCCGATGCCGTATGCCGAGAGCACGCCGGCCAGCGGATGCATGAAGACCGTCTGCATCCCGAGCGCATCCGCCACGAGACAGGCGTGCTGGCCCGCGGCGCCGCCGAAGCAGGTCAGCGCATAGTTCGTCACGTCGTAACCGCGCTGCACGGAGATCTTCTTGATGGCATTCGCCATGTTCTCCACGGCGATGCGGATGCAGCCGGCGGCGAGCGCCTCCGGTTCGTGTGTCTGTCCCGTGACTTTGGCGATGTCCGCGGCCAGTTCCGCAAACCCATCGCACACCGCCTGTGCATCGAGCGGCAGATCGCCGCGCTCGCCGAACAGAAGCGGAAACAGATCGGGCTGCAGCTTGCCGAGCAGCACGTTGCAGTCGGTGACCGTCAACGGACCGCCGCGGCGATACGCGGCCGGGCCGGGATTCGCGCCGGCGGATTCCGGGCCGACGCGCAATCGCACGCCATCGAAACGACAGATGGAGCCGCCGCCCGCCGCGACCGTATGGATCTGCAGCAACGGCGCCCGCAGCCGCACGCCCGCGATCTCGGCATCGAAGACACGTTCGTACTCGCCGGCGAAGTGAGTCACGTCCGTCGACGTGCCGCCCATGTCGAAGCCGATGATGCGGTCGAAGCCCGCGGCCAGCGATGCGCGGGCCGCTCCGACGATGCCGCCCGCCGGTCCGGACACGATCGCGTCCTTGCCTTGAAACTGCCGCGCGTCGACGAGACCGCCGGAAGACTGCATGAACTGCAGTTTGACGCCGGGCAGTTCGCGGGCAACCTGGTCGACGTAGCGTCGCAGCACCGGCGAGAGATACGCATCGACGACCGTCGTGTCGCCGCGCGCGACGAACTTCATCAGCGCACTGGCCTGATGCGAAGTCGACACCTGCGTGAATCCGGCTTCGCGCGCCAGTTCTGCGAGCTGTTGTTCATGCGCGGGAAACCGATAGCCGTGCATGAGCACGACGGCGCAGCTGCGGATGCCCTTGTCTGCCGCGATTCTGAACTGCTCGCGCGCCGCTTCCAGATCGAGTGCGCGCACGACGTTGCCGTGCGCGTCCAGCCGTTCGTCGACCTCGACGACCGCTTCATGAAGCATCGATGGCAGCACGATATGCCGGACGAACAGTTTCGGCCGGTGCTGATAGCCGATGCGCAGCGCATCGGCAAATCCCCGCGTCACGACGAGCAGCGTGCGGTCGCCCTTGCGCTCGAGCAGCGCATTCGTCGCCACCGTCGTACCCATGCGAACGCAATCGATGGCCGCCGCGGGAATCGGATCCTCCGCATCGACGCCGAGCAACTCGCGAATGCCCTGCACGGCCGCATCCCGATAACGCTCGGGATTCTCGGAGAGCAGCTTGCGGGTGAGGAGTTGTCCGCGCGGCGTGCGCGCGATCACATCAGTGAACGTGCCGCCGCGATCGATCCAGAACTGCCAGCGGTCGGTCATGACCTGCCTGTTCCACAGGCGTCAGGCAAATCCCACCTGCGCGGCAGAGCCCGATGGCGCGGCCGGCACTGCGGCGGCTTCGTGGCTCGCGGGCCTCGGATGGACCTTCACACAGTTCCTGCCATCGCGCTTCGCTTCGTACAGCGCCTGATCCGCGGAATGCAGCATGCCGCCCGCGGTCGTCTTCGTATCGGCGCACGTGGTCACGCCGACGCTCACGGTGATGCGGCGTTCGCCGAGCCACGGCAGCGAATCGATAGCCATGACGCCGCAGCGGATCGTCTCGGCAATTTCGCACGCGGCCTCGTTGCCCATCGACGGCAGTACGGCGACGAATTCCTCGCCGCCGAGGCGACCGACGAAACCCGGCGCCCTGACCGCGTCGCGCAGCGTTGCCGCCACCAGCTTCAAGGCCGCATCGCCTTCGGCATGACCGTGCTGATCGTTGATGCTCTTGAAGTGATCGATATCGATGATGAGCATCGAGCACGGTCCGCCCGCACTCTGCGACAGCGCCGACTCCAGCCGGCCGAGCACCGCGCGGCGGTTGGGCACACCCGTCAACTCGTCGGTCATGGCCAGCGAGCGCATGCGCAACGACATGCGCCGCTGATGCAGCGCGAGCACGAGCAGCACTGCCGCCAGCACCACGACCAGCACGATGACTGCAGCCTGCAGCGTGCGCGCACGACGTTCCTGGGCCAGCGCCTTTTCGTTCGCCTGGTTCTCGCGCAGCAGCAGCGCGTTCTCCTTTTCCTTGGCAACGGTGTCGAATTCGATCTTGAGCGTCGCGAACCGCTGATCGATCTGGTTCAGATACCGGCGCTCGGAAACCTCGGCAGCCTTGTCGAGAAAGCCGTAGCCGGCGCGCCAGTTGCCCATCTCGGAGTACGTCGTCGCCAGCTCGCTGTAGGTGGTACGCAGTTCGCTCAAGGAGGCGGCCTGGCGGAACACCTGCAGCGCATCCTCGAGCGCAGCCACGCTTTCCGGCAAGCGCTTCAACTGATGCAGGGCGATGCCGCGCGCCAGATTGATCTGGGCTTCGAGCCGCGCGTCGGGCGTTTCCTTCTGCAGTTCCTCGGCTCGCTGCAGGATCTCCAGCGCCGCCTTGGGATTCGACAATCCGTTCTCGACGGCCGCGAGCCCGCGCAGCGCGTACGCCTCGCCGCGCACATAGCTGAGCTGGCGGCTGAGTTCGAGGGATTCCTGGAACGACTCGCGGGCACCCGGCCACTGACTCAGGTTTTCCTGCGCACGGCCCAGGTTGTGGAGCGTCACCGCCTGTTCGCGCAGCAGCTTCGCATCGCGCTGCGCCTTGAGCGCCAGGCTGTACATGTGCCGCGCCTGTTCGTAATCGCCCATCCGGTTGTAGAGGATGGCAATGCCATTCAGCGCAGTGAGCGCGTGCTGCGACAGATGCAGTCTTTCGTAGAGGCCCTGCGCGCGCCGCAGATCCGCCAGACCGGCCGCGTACTGACCCTGCAGCCCCAGCAGATAGCCGCGCGAGAACAGGGCCGCGGCGAGCATTTCCTCGTCGTTCGCATCGCTGGCCAGCGTCACCGCGCGTTCGTAATTCTCGAGCGCCTTGTCATTGTTGCCGGCCGTCTCGGCGATCTGCCCCTGGCAGTCGAACATGCCGGCGCGCAGCCCGGCACGCCGCGATTGAAACAGCAGCCCGCCAATGAGCCGGATCTGTTCCTCGGCCGCGGCGGTATCGCGCTCGGACTGATAGTCGCAAAGGATCAGGCGCGCGCGGATTTCTATGTCGGCGTCGGGACGGCGCTTCAGGATGTCGAGCGCCTGTTCGGCATCGCGACGACTGGCCTCGGGATCCGTTCGCATCGCGACGGAGGCTTCATCGACGATCGCCTGCGCGGGGTGCGGTGCAACTTCCGCAGCCAGTCCCGCCTGCGCAAGCAGCACGGACGTGATTGCCCACAGCCACCGATGAATCGGCGCTGCCCAGGAACAGATCCGGTGAGCAGGGATATGGGACAACGTGGTTTCGCCTGAAAAGCTGCAGATCGAGCGGCTTCCATGCGCCACAAGTCCAGAAGCGGGCGCTAATTTAGCGGATTGCAGCAACGCCCGTATGTGTTCTTTTCTGGAGGCCCGGATGCTGCGTTCAGCCAGAGGCTGAGTCATCCGAAGAGAAGATTGGTCGGGGCGAGAGGATTCGAACCTCCGACCCCTTGCACCCCATGCAAGTGCGCTACCAGGCTGCGCCACGCCCCGACCGGAAGGCGGCGAATCATACTCGAAGATGCCTGCGGGCTACAGGCTTTGGGGAAAACTCAGCGGCGCAGGATCCGCAGGATTTCTTCCAGCTCCGTGCGGATCTGACGCACGATCTGCTGCGCCTGCGACACGTCGTCGCGCGCTTCGTCACCCTGCAGGCGATTGCGCGCGCCGCCGATGGTGAAGCCCTGTTCGTACAGAAGACTGCGGATCTGGCGGATCACCAGCACGTCCTGGCGCTGGTAATAGCGACGGTTGCCGCGGCGCTTCACCGGCTTGAGCTGCGGAAATTCCTGCTCCCAGTAGCGCAGCACATGCGGCTTGACGCCGCACAGCTCGCTCACTTCACCGATGGTGAAGTAGCGTTTGCCAGGGATCGCGGGGAGTTCGCTGTTATTGCCTGCTTCCAGCATAGGCCTCGACTCGTGCCTTTAGTTTTTGTCCCGGACGGAATGTGACCACACGACGGGCGCTGATGGGAATCTCCTCGCCTGTCTTGGGATTGCGACCGGGCCGCTGATTCTTGTCACGAAGATCGAAATTCCCGAAGCCGGACAGCTTCACCTGCTCCCCATTCGACAACGACGCGCGCAGCTCCTCGAAGAACAGATCCACGAGTTCACGGGCTTCGCGCTTGTTGAGCCCCAATTGATCGAATAACGCTTCCGCGATCTCAGCCTTCGTGAGAGCCATGTTTATTTGTCTCGTATCGTGGCGTTGAGCTGGCGAGCCAGATGGTCCACCACCTGCGCCACGATTGCATCGGCATCGTGGTCTGTCAGGGTGCGGGAAGTATCCTGCAATTGCAGACCTAAGGCTATGCTTTTCTTGCCTTTCTCGAACTGCTTGCCGCGATACACGGACAGGACTGTCAAGTCGGTCAACAGCGCACCGGCACTCGCACGAATCACTGCGCCGATCGCATCGACCTCGGTCGCTTCATCGACGATCACCGCAACATCGCGCCGAATGGCCGGGTATTTGGAAATCTCGCGGAACTCCGGCACGCGCGCGGCGAGCGCGAGCGACGCTTCGAGTTCGAACACGATCGGCGGATATGTCAAATCCAGAGCCTTCAGGTGCTGAGGGTGCAGCGCGCCGATCCAGCCCACGGGCCGATCGCCGCGGTAGATGCGCGCGGACTGCCCCGGATGCAGCGCCGGATGCTTCTCTGCTTTGAAGCGGAATTCATCGGCGCTTCCGGACAACGCCAGCAGCGCTTCGACATCGGCCTTCACATCGAAGAAGTCGATCTTCGCGGCCTCCGCGCCCCACTGCTCGGCCAACGCGGTTCCGGATGCGAGGCCCGCAATCATTTCTGTTTCATCGCCATTGCCCGGCGCAAAGCGTCGACCGATCTCGAACAGCCGGATGCGCGATTGCTGGCGACGCTGGTTCTCGCGTGCGGCCTGAATCAGGCCCGGCCACAGCGACACGCGCATGACGGCGAGTTCCGCAGAGATCGGATTCGACAACGCCAGCGCCTTGTCAGCGAACAGGATCGACTGCCACGCAGCGTCGGTGAATGTGTAGCTGATCGCCTCGCTGTAACCGCGATCCACCAGCAGATCGGCTGCGCGCTCGTTGCGGACGCGCGTTTCCGTCCATGGATGAATGGTCTGGTCGCCGGCGGCATCCTGCTCGGGAATGTTGTCGAATCCGTAGAGTCGGGCGACTTCCTCGATCAGGTCCTCTTCGATGCTCAGGTCGAAACGCCATGACGGCGGCGTCACGAGCCACGATGCCCTGAGATCATCGCCCGGCGCCGCTTCGATCTGCATGTCCAGGTGACGCAGGCAATCGAGAATCGTGTCGTCCGGAATCTGCACGCCGAGCACGTGACGCACACGGCGGTGGCGCAGCGTGATGGCCGCTCGCGGTGCGGGGAAACCTTCGCGGCGCGTCACGACCGTCGGACCCGCCTGCCCTCCGGCGCATTCGAGCAGCAGTTGCGTGGCACGCTCGATGGCGCGCTCCTGCAATTGCGGATCGACGCCGCGTTCGAAACGCTGCGACGCGTCGGTGATCAGGCCGTAGCGGCGCCCGCGACCGGCAACGGCGTCAGGCTGGAAGAAGGCGACTTCGAGGAAGACATCCTGCGTCGCATCGCCGATGCCCGAATCCTCGCCGCCCATGACGCCAGCCATGCCGAGCGGCCCTTTCTCATCCGCGATGATGGCGACGTCGGGCGTCAGTTCGATCGTGCGCCCATCGAGCAGCTTCAGCGTTTCACCCTGGCGCGCGTTGCGCACGACGATGGCGCCGCTGAGCTGCGCCAGATCGTAGGCATGCATCGGCTGGCCGAGTTCGAGCATCACGTAGTTGGTGACGTCGACGACGGCGCTGATGGGGCGCAAACCGGCACGACGCAGCCGCTCCTGCATCCACCACGGCGACTTCGCCCCGACGTTGATGCCGCGAATCACACGGCCGGCGAACTTCGGGCAGGCATCCGTCGCTTCGAGACGAACGGGGAAGGTGTCCTGGATCGACACTGCGACAGGCGCAATCGTCGGACCCTTGAGTTGCGTACTGCGAGCGGCCGCAACTTCGCGGGCGACGCCGGCCACGCTCATGCAATCGCCGCGATTCGGCGTGAGATTCACTTCCAGGATCGTATCGTCGAGCTGCAGCGCGGCGACCAGATCCTGTCCGGTCGTCACATGCGACGGCAGATCCAGCAGACCGCTGCTCTCCTCGCTCAGGCCCAGTTCGCGGGCCGAGCACAGCATGCCGCTGGATTCGACGCCGCGCAGTTTCGCCTTCTTGATCTCGACACCGTTCGGCAGCTTCGCGCCGATCTGCGCCAGCGGCGCCTTCATGCCGACGCGGACATTCGGCGCGCCGCAGACGATCTGCAGTTCTTCGCGACCCGTGCCGACGCGACAGACATTGAGCTTCTCCGCGTCAGGATGCTTTTCGATGGAGAGGATTTCTCCCACCACGATCCCGGTCAATGCCGGACCTGCGCGGTGAATGCCCTCGATTTCCAGGCCCGCCATCGTGAGCGCATGCGCCAGCGCCGGCACGACATCGCCGGTGTCGACCCAATCGCGGAGCCATTGCAGACTGATTTTCATCGGTTCGATTCCTCAGGCGAACTGCTTGAGGAAGCGCAGGTCGTTTTCGAAATACAGGCGGATGTCGTTCACGTTGTAGCGGAGCATGGTCAGACGATCGATGCCCATGCCGAACGCATAGCCCGTGTAACGCTCCGGATCGACATTCACGGCGCGCAGCACGTTCGGATGAACGACCCCGCAACCCGCGACTTCGACCCAGCCCGTCTGCTTGCACACACGGCAACCGCTGCCGCCGCAGGACACGCACGAAATATCCACTTCCGCCGACGGCTCGGTGAACGGGAAATACGACGGACGCAGACGCATCTTCACGTCTTTCTCGAACAGCGCCTTCATGAAGCCGTGCAGGACGGCTTTCAGGTTCGCGAACGTGATGCCCTCGTCGACCACCAGCCCTTCGACCTGGTGAAACATCGGCGTGTGCGTCATGTCGGAGTCGTTGCGATACACGCGACCCGGCGCGATCACGCGGAACGGCGGCTGGCGACCCTTCATCGCACGGATCTGCACCGGCGAGGTGTGCGTGCGCAGCAGGCGGCCGTCGCCGAAATAGAACGTGTCGTGCATCGCCCGCGCCGGATGATTGGCGGGGATGTTGAGGGCTTCGAAGTTGTGCCACTCGTCTTCGATCTCGGGGCCGTCTTCGATGCTGAAGCCGGCGTTGCGGAAGATCTGCTCGATGCGGCGACGCACGCGCGTCACCGGATGCAGTCCGCCGCTGGTCTGGCCGCGTCCCGGCAGCGTGACATCGACGGCGTCGCTCGCGAGCTGCTCGGCGAGCTTCCCGGCTTCGAGTGCGGCGCGACGCTCGTCGAGCG
The DNA here is from genome assembly GCF_036735925.1 of Povalibacter sp. Lineage (NCBI taxonomy): Bacteria > Pseudomonadati > Pseudomonadota > Gammaproteobacteria > Steroidobacterales > Steroidobacteraceae > Povalibacter > Povalibacter sp. The sequence goes on along the minus strand of NZ_DAINNK010000003.1, from coordinate 9,560 downwards.
CGGCGCTCAGTGAATTCTTCGCTTCGTTGATCTTTGCGCCCGCACTCTTGCGGACGTCGGCCGGCATCGCGCCGAGCGCCTTGAGCTGCTCGGTGATCTCGCCCTTCTTGCCCAGCAGACGGACGCGGATGGTTTCGAGGTTTTCAATGGAGGTACTGGCCGCGATCTCTGCCCGCGCGGCGTCAACCAGTGCTTGCAGATCTTTTTGCGGTTCGGTCATGCAAAGTGACGCCGGGCTCCGGCTCTCTTTTTTTGTGGGACCGGCTTTAGCCGGTCTCTGTCGGCAGGCCGGCTGAAGCCGGCCCCACAAACAGAAAAGGCTCGAGCCTTGCGGCCCGAGCCTCATCTTCCTTCTCAGGCCGCTGCAGCGCCCAGGCTGTCCTTGGCCTTCTGAGCGAGCACGCCGAACGCAGCGGCATCGTGCATCGCGATGTCCGCGAGCACGCGGCGGTCGATGGCGATGCCGGCCTTGGTCAGGCCTGCGATCAGCTTGCTGTAGGACAGGCCGTGAACGCGCGCTTCGGCATTGATGCGCGTGATCCACAGCGCGCGGAAGTTGCGCTTGTTGGTCTTGCGGTCGCGATACGCATACTGGCCGGCCTTGATGACGGCCTGCTTCGCGGCGCGGAAGACCTTGCGACGGGCGTTGTAGTAGCCCTTCGCCTTCTTGAGGATTTTCTTGTGACGGGCGCCAGCGATGACGCCTCTCTTAACGCGTGCCATGTCTCACTCCTTACTTCGCGTGCGGCAGCAGTGAATCAAGACGCGTCAGATCCTGCTTCGACACCATGCTCGGTGCGCGCAGTTGACGCTTACGCTTGCTCGTTTTGCTCGTAAGCTTGTGACGACGATGGGACTGGGATCGCTTGAATCCCTTGGCAGTGGCGCGAAAACGCTTCGCCGCTGCCCGGTTGGTCTTCAACTTGGGCATGTAAAAAACTCCACTTGTTTAGCCTTTGAAGAACGCCGTCCGGATCGCCCGGACTGCGCCTCTTGAGGCGGGACAACGATCCCCGGCCTGCGCCGGCTCCCGTTGCTCACTTGTTGTTTCGGACTCTCGACAACACCGGGATGAACCCGGCACCGCTACTTCCTTTTCGGTCCGAACATCATGACCATCTGCCGGCCTTCCATCATCGGGTTCTGCTCGACCTGCGCGTAGGGTGCGAGATCGGCCTGTACCCGGTTCAGAAGTTCCCGACCGACTTCCTGATGGGCCATTTCACGACCGCGAAACCGCAGCGTGACCTTGGCCTTGTCTCCTTCTTCGAGGAAGCGAATCAGGTTACGCAACTTCACCTGATAGTCGCCATCCTCCGTCCCTGGGCGAAACTTCACTTCCTTGATCTGAATCTGCTTCTGCTTGCGCTTCGCTGCGTGCGCCTTCTTGTTCTGTTCGAACAGGAACTTGCCGAAGTCCATGATCCGGCACACCGGCGGATCGGCAGTCGGCGACACCTCCACGAGATCCAGCTCTGCGGCCTGCGCCATGGCGAGGGCCTCGAACCGCGTCATCACGCCGGCCTGTGCGCCCTGAGCGTCGATGATGCGCAGCTTCGGCGCGGTGATCTCTTCATTGCGCCTTACGCGCTTAGCAATGGGAGCAGCGATGCGTCATACCTCCAGACTGGTCCGGCCGCGGCTCGTTACTTCAGCGGCAAACTTCCCGGCGATGACATCCAATGACATCGCTCCGAGATCTTTACCACTACGGGTGCGCACGGCCAGAGAATTAGAACCTGCCTCGCGATCACCAGCGACCAATAGGTACGGGACGCGCTGCAGCGTGTGCTCGCGGATCTTAAAGCCGACTTTTTCGTTGCGCAAGTCCGAAATCACGCGAAGCCCCTGATTTTTCAGGCTTTCGGTGACCCGGCTCACGTAGTCGGCCTGGCCGTCGGTGATATTCATGATCACGGCCTGTACCGGAGCGAGCCACAGGGGCAGCTTTCCGGCGAAATGCTCGATCAGGATGCCGGTAAAACGCTCGAGCGAGCCGAACAGGGCCCGGTGCAGCATGACCGGGACGTGCTTCTGGCCGTCTTCGCCGATATAGGTCGCCCCGAGCCGGCCCGGCATGTTCAGGTCGACCTGCAGGGTGCCGCACTGCCAGTCGCGGCCGATGGCATCGCGCAGCACGAATTCGAGTTTCGGACCGTAGAAGGCGCCCTCGCCCGGGTTCAGGGTGTAGTCGAGGTTCAACTGGGTCAGCGCGGCCTTCAGGGCGTCTTCCGCCTTGTCCCAGACTTCGTCCGAACCGACGCGTTTCGGCGGTCGATCCGAGAACTTGATGCGAACGTCGTCGAAACCGAACTCCGAATACAGCCCCAGAATCAGCTTCGTCTGGCTGACGGCCTCGTCCAGAAGCTGATCCATCGCGCAGAAGGCGTGGCCGTCATCCTGAGTGAACGCCCGGACGCGCATCAGGCCGTGCAAGGCACCCGACGGCTCGTAACGATGCACCTTGCCGAATTCGCAGAACCGCACCGGCAGGTCGCGATAGCTCTTCAGGCCCTGATTGAAGATCTGCACGTGGCCCGGGCAGTTCATGGGCTTCAGGCAGTACTTGCGCTCTTCCGGCACCTTCACGAAGAACATGTTTTCGCCGAAGGTTTCGAGATGACCGGAGCGTTCCCAGAGCTTCTGGTCCACGACTTCCGGCGCGCTGACTTCCTGCCAGCCGGCCGCGCCCTGGTACTGGCGCATATAGGCGATCAGGGACTGGAACAGCGACCAGCCCTTCGGATGCCAGAACACGGCGCCGGGTGCTTCTTCCTGGAAATGAAACAGGTCCATTTCCCTGCCGATCTTGCGGTGATCGCGCTTCTCGGCCTCTTCGAGCCGGGTGAGATACGCCTTGAGCGCCTTCTCGTCGGTCCACGCGGTGCCGTAGATGCGCTGAAGCATTTCGTTGCGCGAATCGCCGCGCCAGTACGCGCCCGCCAGCTTGGTCAGCTTGAACGCGCGCAGGAAGCGGGTATTCGGCACGTGCGGACCGCGGCACATGTCGACGTATTCTTCATGGTGATACAGGCCCATCGCCTTTTCGTCGGGCATGCCATCGACCAGGCGCAGCTTGTAGTCCTCACCGCGTTCCTTGAAGACCTGGATGACCTGCTCGCGCGGCGTCACTTTCTTGATGACGTCGTAGTCCTTCTGCACGAGTTCACGCATCCGGTTTTCGATCGCTTCCAGATCGGCCGGCGTGAAGGGACGTTCGTAGGCAATGTCGTAATAGAAACCGTCTTCGATCACCGGACCGATCACCATCTTCGCAGTCGGATAGAGCTGCTTCAGCGCATGCCCCAGCAGGTGCGCGAACGAGTGACGGATGATCTCGAGACCTTCCTGGTCCTTCGGCGTGATGATCTGGACTTTCGAGTCCTTGTCGATCGGATCGCAGGCGTCGACCAGCCTGCCGTCGACCTTGCCGGCCACCGTCGCCTTGGCGAGTCCCGGTCCGATGTCGGCCGCAATCTGTGCGACGGTCACCGCCCCCGGATAAGTCCGTTGACTGCCGTCTGGAAGAGTAATGACAGGCATACAGGTGTACTTAGGGCCTTCGCCGGGAAAAAAAAGCGACGCCGGGCGTCGCTGTTTGTTTCACTTTCGCTGGGCCATCGCTCCGGCGACAAGATTTTGGTGCGCGCGACAGGGATCGAACCTGTGACCCCCACCATGTCAAGGTGATGCTCTACCGCTGAGCTACGCGCGCAGGAAAAAGGGTGCGCAAGGATAGCGATGCATTGCGGCAGAGGCAAGGAAGGTGGCGTCGCAGCAGTCCTTCCCGCACGGATGACAAGCGACCCTGGATTCAGGGATTGCCTAACCCGCCTTCAATCCCGGCGGCAGTCCCAACTCGACATTGCGCAGCTTCTGGATCTCGTCGCGCAGTCGCGCCGCCTCTTCGAATTCCAGGTTGCGCGCGTGCTTGAGCATTTCCTGCTCCAGCTTCTTGATGCGCTTGAGCGCCTGTTCCGGCGTCAGCGAGCGGTAGTCGCTCCCTGCCTCCGCCACCTTGGCGGTGCGGAATTCCGGCGCGACATAGGCGCCTTCCATGATGTCCGCCACCGCCTTCTGGATGCCGCGTGGCGTGATGCCGTGGGTCCTGTTGAATTCGAGCTGCTTCTGGCGACGACGATTGGTCTCGTCGATGGCCTTCTGGATCGATCCCGTCATCTTGTCCGCGTACAGAATCGCCCGGCCATTCAGATGGCGCGCTGCGCGTCCGATCGTCTGGATCAGCGAGTTCTCCGAGCGCAGGAAGCCTTCCTTGTCGGCGTCGAGAATCGCCACGAGCGACACCTCGGGCATGTCGAGCCCTTCGCGCAGCAGGTTGATGCCGACCAGCACATCGAACTTGCCGAGTCGCAGATCGCGGATGATTTCCATGCGCTCGACCGTATCGATGTCCGAGTGCAGGTACCGGACCTTCACTTTGTGTTCGTCGAGATATTCGGTGAGGTCCTCCGCCATGCGCTTGGTCAGCGTCGTGATCAGCACGCGTTCGTTGTTGTCGACGGCGAGCCGTATCTCGGACAACACATCGTCGACCTGCGTGCGCACCGGGCGAATCGTCACTTCCGGATCGACGAGGCCCGTCGGGCGCACGAGTTGCTCGACGACCTGCCCTGCATGCTGCGACTCGTAGTTCCCCGGCGTGGCCGAGACGAAAATCATCTGCGGCGCCTGCCTCTCCCACTCATCGAAGCGCAGCGGCCGGTTATCCAGCGCCGACGGCAGACGGAAGCCGTATTCGACCAGCGTTTCCTTGCGCGAACGATCGCCCTTGTACATCGCGCCGAGCTGCGGGATGGTCTGGTGACTTTCATCGACCACGAGCAACGCATTGCCCGGCAGGTAATCGAACAGGCAGGGCGGCGGCTCGCCCGGCGCACGGCCCGACAGGAACCGCGAGTAGTTCTCGATGCCGTTGCAGTAGCCCATCTCGCGGATCATTTCGAGATCGAAGCGCGTGCGCTGTTCGAGCCGCTGGGCTTCGACGAGCTTGCCGCCGTCCTTCAGCACCTGCAGGCGATCACGCAACTCCTCGCGGATCTCGTCGGCGGCGTGAATCAGCCGTTCCTTCGGCGTCACGTAGTGCGTGCCGGGGAACACCGTGTAACGCGGAATCTTGCGCAGGATCTCGCCGGTCAGCGGATCGAACATGGTGAGATTTTCGATCTCGTCGTCGAACAGTTCGACGCGCACGGCCTCGCGCTCCGACTCCGCCGGAAAAATATCGACGACGTCGCCGCGCACGCGATACGTGCCCTGCGTCAGCTCCAGATCGTTGCGCTTGTACTGCATGTCCGCGAGGCGGCGCAGGATCTTGCGCTGATCGACGCGATCGCCGCGCGACAGGTGCAGCACCATTTCCAGATAGGAGGCAGGATCGCCCAGGCCGTAGATCGCCGAGACGGTCGCGACGATGATGACATCAGGCCGCTCGAGCAGTGCCTTCGTCGCCGACAGACGCATCTGCTCGATGTGCTCGTTCACCGAGGAATCCTTCTCGATGTACGTGTCGGACGACGGCACGTAAGCCTCGGGCTGGTAGTAGTCGTAATACGAGACGAAATATTCCACCGCGTTGTTCGGGAAGAACTCCTTGAACTCGCCGTACAGCTGCGCGGCCAGCGTCTTGTTGTGGGCCAGCACCAGCGTCGGGCGCTGCACCTGCTGGATGACGTTGGCGATGGTGAAGGTCTTTCCCGAGCCGGTGACGCCCAGCAGCGTCTGGTGCGTCAGCCCCGATTGCAGTCCATCAACGAGCTTTTCGATGGCGGTGGGCTGATCGCCCGCCGGCTTGTAGCCGTCCGTGAGCCGGAATCCGGCGTCTTTGGTCGCTGTATCGGTCATGGCCAGGGAAAATGAGGGCGAGAGTGGATGGGACAAGCTTGTCAGCGAATCCTGCCAGCGCATGTCAGGGAAGAAATCCGGCCGATCCACGGCAACGAGCGACTAGAATGCCGGGGCAATTCGTTCGAACCGCGGTGCCCAAGTGAGTCTAGCAGTCTCAAAGCGCGTCCAGCGCGTCAAGCCCTCCCCCACCGTCGCCCTCACCGGGCGCGTCGCGCAGCTCAAGGCCGAGGGCAAGGACATCATCAGCCTCGGCGCCGGCGAGCCCGATTTCGACACGCCCATTCACATCTCGGATGCAGGCGTCGATGCGATCCGCAAAGGCTTCACGCGCTACACGCCGGTGGAAGGCAACGCCGAACTGAAGGACGCGATCATCGCGAAGTTCAAGCGCGAAAACGATCTGACCTACAAGCGCAGCCAGATCCTGGTGTCGACCGGTGCCAAACAGACGATCTTCAACCTGATCATGGCGCTCATCGACAGCGGCGACGAAGCCGTCATCCCGGCGCCGTACTGGGTGTCGTATCCCGACATGGTGATGCTCGCCGACGGCATCCCGGTCACGCCGTATGCAGGCCCCGACCAGGGCTACAAGATCACCCCCGCGCAGCTGGAAGCCGCGATCACGCCCAGGACGAAGCTGTTCATATTGAACAGCCCCAGCAATCCGACCGGCGCCGCGTATTCGTCGACCGAACTGCACGCGCTCGGCGCGGTGCTGCGGCGTCATCCGCAGGTCGTCATCTGCACGGACGACATGTACGAACACATTTATTGGGGCGCCGAACCTTTCGCGACGCTGGCCCAGGTCTGCCCCGATCTCCACGACCGCACCGTCACCGTCAACGGCGTCTCGAAGGCCTACGCCATGACGGGTTGGCGCATCGGCTACTGCGGCGGACCGGTCGAACTGGTCACGGCGATGGCGACCATCCAGGGGCAGAGCACGTCCAATGCCTCATCGATCGCGCAGAAGGCTGCGACCGTGGCGCTGAACGGCGATCAATCCGACGTCCACGCCATGAATCTGCATTTCAAGCAACGCCATGATTTCGTGGTGGAAGGCTTGAACAAGCTGACCGGCATCTCCTGTCTCGCCGGCGCCGGCACGTTCTACGCATTCGCGAATGTCGAAAAAGCCATGCCCCTGGTTGGCGCCCACGACGACAACGCGTTCGCCGAATACCTGCTCAATCACGCCGGCGTCGCCGTCGTGCCGGGCAGCGGCTTCGGCGCACCGGGCCACATGAGGCTTTCCTACGCCTGCAGCCTGCAGACGCTGGAAGAAGCGCTGCGCCGCATCGACAAGGCATTGCGAGCAGCACAGGCCGCCTGATCTACGGGATCGCCTGAGCTTTCGCCGCGCTGCAGCCCGTTGCCTTGACACCCCACAGGTGCTTTCCGCAGAATCGCGCGCCTTCGATTTCCCACCATGTGTTCCCCGGTAGCTCAGTGGTAGAGCGACGGACTGTTAATCCGTTGGTCGCTGGTTCGAGTCCGGCCCGGGGAGCCACTTTTCAAAGACTTACGCATCCTTCACGAGCTGCGCTGTCTAAATATCTGCCCCCCCCCCCTGTCCAATAAAATTGAGGCTGGCTCCACCTCAGGGATCGACCTGGCGGCACTGAAAAGGGCTACTGGAGCGGTCGCACGCGCACCGGCTTCCGACGATAGACGCGCTCAGTCACCTTCGGATCGAGATGCCCAGACGGCTGCTGGCGACCATATCGTCTGTATCGTCGCTGGCGTTCTTGGCTCGCAAATCGTGGAACGTGAAGGTCTTGTTTGTACGCGTTTCGTTCAATCCGTCGCAGTCGCATTTTCTGTTTGGAAGTCCCCGTTTCCTTCGCCTTTGCAAGCGTTGCCTCCGCTGCTCGCAGAAAAACCGATAGGACAGGCGGCAAGCCTCAGGACGGAAGAAACCTGGCATGGAGAATTGTCAGAAACCTTCTTGAGAGCGCAGAGAAGATGGCCTGGTTCTCGCCTCTTGAGAACCAAAGCCTCTGCGAGGTGGCGTTCCCAGTGATCGAGCGACTGTTCCGACAAATCGAGATGTCGGAATGGTTGTGCTACGAGAAGTAGTTGCGAACGCAACGGTGCACGGCTAGGCTTCGCGCCCTTGTAAATATTCTTGCGGCGAAATCCGCAGCGAAGAGAGAAGAGTTTTCCCATGTTGTCGAACGGCACAGCCATTTTCAGAACGCTACGCGATACCAATCGCGCCGCGCTCGGCTGCCCGTCGATTACGGGTAGCTGGTCACGGCCATTCGCGAAAGATTATCGCGAACACGGGATTCAACCCGCCGCCTAACCGCCTTCTCGGCTCCCAAGCCCCGAAGGCATAAGCCGGACGGGGCACCCAAAGGGAGCCAGATACCACCCGAAATCCATCGGGTTCGGTTCAAAACCCCAAAGTGTCCCGCCCACGAGGCCATGTCATCGACTGGCCCTCAATCGGATTCGTGCGCTCGCGCGTGCGCATCCCCTGCGACGCACGCCCGTCACAGGTCGCTGTTTAACAATTTGAATGATCATGGGCTCTCGCCCGAGATCTTGCACACGCGCCTGTCTTCACAGGCGGGCGGGATCGGTCTGCGCGTCCAACACGCGATTCAGATCTGCGGCGAGTTCGAAGGCGAGAGCCCAGGAGCTGGTGAGAATTTTTGAAGCACGTTCACGCGTGAGGGTCTCACTCGCTCTGAAATTCGCGGATGTAGCTCAGCCGGTAGAGCTTCTGCCTTCCAAGCAGATTGTCGTGGGTTCGATCCCCATCATCCGCTCCACATTCCGATGCATGTTGCACGCTCCTCCACGCGAGTCCGAGCGAGCGAGCATCTTAGTCGATCTGCGGATGTAGTTCAGTTGGCAGATCACGACGTCGCCAACGTCGAGGCCAGGGGTTCGAGTCCCCTCGTCCGCACCACTTCTTTCGGGCAATGAGCAGCACTGGCGACTGCATCTGGCTGTAAATCAGACGTCTCGTACACACGGGGTTCGACTCCCTCCCTGATTGCCCACCACCATTCAATGGGCCTGTAGCTCCAATTGGCAGAGCCGCTGCTTTGCAAGCAGATGGATGTGAGTTCGAATCTCACCAGGTCCACCACCTTTAGCCCGCGTAGCTCAGTTGACAGAGCAGCCGCCTTGTAAGCTCGAGGTCGTCGGTTCGAATCCGGCTCCTGCTTCCAACTTCTCCCCGCCCACCAACACAGATTTTGCGCCTGTGACGAAATGGGAAGACGCGCCGCCCTTAAAATGCGGTGACCGTAGGTTGTGTCGGTTCGATCCCGACCGCACCACTTGGATCGTTAGCTCAATTGGCAGAGCTCCCGGCTCTTAACCGGAGGGTTGAAGGTTCGACTCCTTCACGGTCCACCAATTTCCACCTTGACGCGCGGGCTCGTAGCTCAAGGGTAGAGCACCCGGCTTTTAACCGGATGGCGAGGGTTCGATCCCCTCCGGGCCCACCAGTTTTCAGGCGTCGTCTAGCGGCAGGACATCGCGCTTTGAACGCGACAACCCAGGTTCGACGAAATCGTCGGGAACGATTTCGGACAGCGATAGCTGGCGCGAACGCGCGCCGGCCATGGATGGCCAGGCGCAATCCTGGCGCCTGATCCACTGTTTCATGTCACGTTAATGCGCATTTCGCCCATGCCGGTCACCGATTTCACGTGATGCCGGTCGCGCAGTTC